>DATEAY010000023.1 GCA_035288105.1 Candidatus Babeliales bacterium | reverse complement strand
TGCCTATCTCGTGAAGACTTTCAAGAATATTGGGATATTTTGCAGCCATGCTATCCAACTGCATCACCGCGCGAATTTTGTCTAAAGCATTACCAGTTGTTTTTTCTATAGCTATCTGTTTGCGTTCACTATCTTCTCTAATGATGTCTTCGACAACGGCCCTGAGCAAATCTTCCTTACTTTGGAAGTAATAAAACAGCGTACCTTGACAAGGGAATTAATATGCAGTTCTCGCCAGACTATTCATTGATTACACATTGGTCTACTTTTTTTACCGGTAACCAGTTGAATGATCCTTTTAAAGCATTATTTGCTTGCGATGGTAGAACAATTACTATTTTTTCTCATCATCATAAACAACCTCAATATTGTGCCCGTTAGGATCTATAACAAAAGCAGCGTAATAACCTTCTGCATACTTTGGCCTAAAACCCGGCTTGCCGTTGCATCGAGCACCATTTTCAAGCGCGACAAGATAAAAAGAATCAACCATTTTTTTATCTGTCGCATTAAATGCTATGTGAACTGACTTTGATAAAGGTGCTACTTCACTCGTTTGACGTATTTCGAACATATCATGCACACTTGTACCATAACCAATGACAACGTCTTTGATCTCTAGCACCACGCGATGTCCTAATACATTCATAACCGAATCATAAAACTTACGACTATGTTCTAAATCTAAGACTTTTATTTGCACATGATTAAAAATTCCTAATGACATATGACTTCCTTTGAACTTACCTAACCTTGATTAACCTCTCTTTTTTTATAGTAATTTTCATGTAACCTTAACCACAGCACCATCAGTAATGCGTGATAAATCCGATGAAATCAAACAAAAAACGGTATAGGGCGTTCCTGCTGCAGCCCACACTTCTTGATAGTGCAATAAATCTTTATCTATGAATGTTGTTATTTTTTGTGCATGGCCAACTGGCGGAACTCCTCCAATTGCAAATCCCGTTACCTCTTTTACAAAATCAGCGCTAGCCTTTTTGATTTTTTCTCCAAGAGCTTGTTCTATCATTTTTTCATCAACACGATTGATTCCACTCGTAAGCACCAAAATAGGAGAATTATTTTTTTCGGTACAAAAAATAATAGACTTTACTATTTGCGCTACAGAGCAGCCAATAGCAGCGGCAGCTTCTTGTGCTGTTCGCGTACCTTCTGGAAACTGTGTAATTTTTGTTGCTATACCAAAATGAGTAAGCGCTGCTTGAACTTTTTCAACGCTTTTGTTTACTAAAATTTCGCTCGACATGATATCCTTTTTAATTTTACTGAAAAATCTTTTCCTTAAGCTCATCCATTAATTTTTCTCTTTCTTCTTGCAATTCTTCTCGTTCTTTTTTTAACGGTCTAACTGCTTGTTGCTTGTCACATATTTCTTTATTCAGACTACCAATTTGTATTTGATTTGCTACAAGCAAGGACAATTCTTTACTCAATTTTCCCTCAGGTGTATGATACAAAGCTGATGCGACTTTGTGGAATTCCAGACCCAATCGATCAACTTCTTTTTGTAAAATTTGACACTCAGCTGTTGCACATTGTTCTTCACACTCTCTCAATCTTTTCCACGATCCACTTCTCCCCGATTTCTTATATTCTTCATAAAGAGTTTTGCAGTGTTCTCTTGTACATTTGTCTCGCTGTACTTCTGCTTCGTGATGTTGTTTGAATGCCTGTTTTTTAATTGCATATTCTGGTGTTTGTTCAATCAATTGATCTTGTATATCTCCGGCAAATGTACCTTCCGCCAATTTCTGCATTACAAATGCCTTTGCTATTCGATCTCGTTGTTCAAAATTATTAGTCATATCGGCATTTGCTTGCGCATAAAGAGGTACATTAAATAGCGCTATCAAAATAAAGAAATTATATTTTACTGTTTTTTTCATGAGGCCTCGCTAAACATTTTTTCATTTTTTTGCTCTTCTTCTTGAATAGCTTGTTTTATTTTTTCTGCACGTTCTGCATGTTTTTTCTTGAGTTTTTCAATTGCAGCTTCATTAGAAGAATAATCGGACAATTTTTGTAATGCCTGCATTTCTGGTGTATGGTTACGCTCTTTTCGCGCTCTTCTGAGGTTATCTGTGTATTGTTCGTATTCCTCTTCTAACGCATAGCAATACTCCATATCACCAAAATACCCGGCTTTCCAACACGGCTCAAAAGCTTCGCGTAACCTCAATTTATTACTATCAAGTACGCCAACTGCATGATGTTCTGGAATATGTTTGCAAAACTGATCGCCCAATTCCTGCTTTATTGTTTCAATCGGTGTATCTTGTGCTAATTTTTGACGTATAAAAGCATTTACCTTTTGTTCACGCTGTTGTATAGAATGTGATGCATTTGTTGTTTGGCAAGATGCAGTGAATGAATTCACTATTACTTGATTTTGTTCTGCAAGCGAACAAACTTTCTGTTGCATTTCTTGCTCATTTTTTTGGAATTTTTCCGTATATGTCTTAATCCAGTTATTGTTGATAAGATAGTACCACAATTGATCGTATGCACGATATTCAGGCGTCTTATAAGGATCTGACGCTTTTTTTAATGCTATTGAAGCTTGATCGTATGCCTGCTTTATTGATTCTTCAAGAGGTGTATTTTTGCATTGGCGTAATTCCTTACTCAATCTATTTTTGGTAGCCTCTAATTGTAGATATCCCTGCCATTCTGACGTCTTTTTATAAAATTGAATCTCTACCATCTTTCTGATTTCTTCGACTGGTGCACCTTTTTTTTGTTC
>DATEAY010000022.1 GCA_035288105.1 Candidatus Babeliales bacterium | reverse complement strand
AAGGCCCGAGAGTCAGTTTAACTGCTTCGGCTAATGTATCAACACCTTTGCGGATTTTTTCGCGTGCTTCGGTGCCAAAAACGATTCTTTTTGATGACATATTGTTACTACCTATATGCTAAAATTTATTCTTCAATAATTCCGAGAATGTCACTTTCGCGAACAATAAGATGATTGTCGCCGGTATCGGTGCCTGCGTACTTACCAAAATAGACGGTATCGTTTACATTCACCGCAAGAGGAATAAGTTTGCCTTCGTGCAAACGTCCTTGCCCCACAGCGATCACCAGGCCAGTTTGTGCCTTCTCTTTTGCAGCATCAGGAATGATAATGCCAAAGGCTGTTTTTTCTTCACTCTCAACGCGTTTTACAAGGATGTAATCTCCGAGTGGACGAAATTTTTTAAACATGTATTCTCCTTAAGAAGTTGGTATAATCTCACGATTTACATCACTTTTTAAGTATAAATCAAAAACAATAAATTTCAAACTTTTTTTACAGTGCAAGACTCAGGTTTTTTAACGCATCATTGTTTGTTTTTTGTAAAAAACCCTTTATCTACAACTGTTTTTCTGATTTGTCAGGCTTTTTGTTTTTCTTTATAAAGTTTAATATGGTGCACTCATATAATCAAACATTTTATTGTTAAGTTTAACTATTATTTGTGCTTTGCTATAGTGGGTGAAGGAGTTTTTAATTTGTGTTCGTATGGTTCGACAAGCTCACCACGAACGGACCAATAATTCTCTAATCCGTTCGCCCTGAGCTTGTCGAAGGGTGCGAACGCCTAAAAGAGGTTGTATGAATATCTATCCGTCACTTATGGCTGCCGACCAATCGAACTTACAAAAAGAAATAGAGTTGCTTGTACCATATTGTGCAGGTTTTCACATTGATGTAATGGATAATGTTTTTGTTCCGAATCTATTTTGGAACAATCCAAATGAGGTGAATGAAATTGTAACAATGGCAAAATCGGTATGGGTGCACTTGATGGTTAATAGCCCAATTGTTTTTTATGAGCAACTTTTACTCCCGATCGGGTCTCTTGTTTCTTTTCACATAGAACTAGATATTGATATTTTTGGTTTTGCAAAAACAATAAGAGAAAAAAAACATAAGGTTAGCATCGCAATACGTCCAAAAACGCCACTTGCGCGCATTGTGCCTTTTTTGAATATTGTAGATCAAGTTTTATTGATGTCGGTTGAACCTGGCTTTTCCGGACAGCCTTTTTTAGAAACTACTTTTGATCGCATTGCTGAGTTGGTTGCATATCGGCAAGAACATGATGCACATTTTAGAATTGGTCTTGATGGAGGAATCACTCAAGAAAACATTGCTGGTCTTACTGCGCAAGGCGTTGATGATTGTGCAATTGCGACAGCAATTTTTAAAAAAGAAGATCATGTTGCTGCGTTGCAAGAATTACAAGAGTTGGCGAACATGTAAAGAATGTTAGCTCGTAGTTTTTTGTTGAAATTCAGATTGCAATTATGATAGCGTGATGATGAATTATAAAATGTGATATGTTTTTTTTAAAAAAAGGATGCTCATGAAAAAACTAATAATTGTTGCAGCTATAGTTGTTGTTGGCATTGCAGGTTTTATGTTTATAAGAAATCGCATGGGTGTGAAAATGTCTTCTCAAGCAAGTGGGGGCGCAGATCTTACTGTTCTTAATGATTCAACAGATACTATTAGTGCTGAATATAAAGAAGGTGGAAAAGAGGCTGCATTTGTGCTAAAGCCAGGTGAAAAAGTAAGTGGTGGAAAAGGATTTATCAGAGTTTTCACTGCAAAAAAAGCAGGATCATATGAATTAGAGTATCCGTTTCCTCGTCCATCAGGTGCATCACAAGAGGTAGCATTATCACAAATAGTTGAAGCTGCACAGCAGAAAAAAGACCTTGGTGACACTGTGTATACTGAAAAAGGTATGCTTGGTGATATTAAGGTTGTGTACGAAGAAGCGCGTGTTCTTGATTCAACCTACTAATCAACATTAGAATTTATTTGTAATAACAAAAAGAGGCTGTAATAGGCCTCTTTTTTGTTATAAACCGTTTTTTATTTACATTCAACCTGTATATTTATTATAGTTTTATAAAGAAACAATTTGTTATTGTTAAATATATGGGGAGAAAAATGATAAAAAAATATGGTGTTTTGTTTTCATTATTGGCTATTGGACACATGGTGGCAATGGATCTTGCGCCACAAGAAGCAATGCAAGAACGAGTAGATATAAAGGATAAGTTATATCTTTATAACAAAGATACAGGAGATGGGATTGTTATCGATGAAAATATTTTATCGGTACTTCCCGTTCTTGAAATGTTATGGAACCATAGAAAAGACAAAACTAAACGGACTATCGGTATATCTAGTGAATATCCAGATCTCAATACAATTGCGATTATTGTTGGTATTTTAAAAGCGTATAAAACTGATACGATAGGACCCTTAACATCCTTAAGGAATCAACTTGATCACTTTACGTTGGCAGATCTTGTTTCATTATGCAACGCAGCCATATTTTTAGGAATTAATGATACTATTCTAAATGTTTTTGGTAATCGTATTGTTGAAATGGCAACAGATAGTGGATATCACCAGTCAGATGACTATGAAAATTTACAAGAACTTAATGATTATTTTGCCAAAAGATTTGTTTTACCTGATCTTATGTCTTTTTTAGTTGGTCATTTAAATGAGAAAAGTGTAGAACCAAAAATTTTACTGTCGTCTGGTATTTTATCATCATCAGTAGCATGTAGTCCGGATGGTACCAAGATTGTTGCCGGACATGGCGGTATTCAAAACAATCTTACTGTATGGGATGTTGCAACTGGAAAACAAATTAATAACCTTATTGGTCATCCAGGTGCTGTTTCGTCAGTAGCATTTAGTCCTGATAGCAGTAAGATTGTTTCAGGTTGCTTGAGTGATCACAACAATCTCATTGTGTGGGATGTTGTGACAGGAAATCAAATGTGTAATCTTACTCATCCTAAAGCTAAAAAGGCAGTCTATTCAGTAGCATTTAGTCCGGATGGTAATACAATTGTTGCGGGTGGAGAAGACTGTATCTTGCTAGATATAAGCAAACCTAATGATCTTTCCTATAGGATTTTAATAAGTAATCTACGAACTGTTACAACAGTAACATTTACTCCAGATGGCAGTAGAATTTGTATGGGGGGTCTGAGTGGATATGATGATAATCTTGTTATCTGGGATACTCCAATGGAAAATTATCTTAGCCTACCTAGTAGCCATACAAAAGCTATTTTATCAATAGCATGTAGTCCCAATGGTACAAGAATGGTTACGGGTGGATATGGCGATCAGAATAATCTTATTATATGGCGGGGGATGAGACCATTACATGTTTTACGGAATCTTATTGGTGATCCAAGAGGTATTAAGGCAGTAGCATGTAGTCATGATAGTAATACATTTGCTACGGTTGGTCTGAGTGATCCGAAGAGCATTGTGATGTGGAACGCTGCGACTGGAGAAGAAATGTATACTTTTGCACGGAATGTTGGATCGATAGCATTTTGTCCCGATGGAAAGGTTGTTTCAGGGGGGCATGATCTTATCTTGTGGACTAAATTTAAATTATCTCAGCAAGAGTTTGATGCTTTAAAAAATTGTAATGTTGCACAACTAGTATGGTTTTATAGATTATGTTTAGTGATGCAAAATATCTATGGTACAAACCTACCTGATGTTGCTCTTGCAAAGATTAGAACTTTTCCTCAGGATGTACGCAACATATTCAGAAAACTTGGAGTAGTATGGGCCGAGTAAATATATTGTAAAGTTAAAAAAAGAGGCTGTACAGGCCTCTTTTTTTATGGTGTTTTTTAGGCTTATCCGTTCGCCCTGAGTGTTTTTGCTTTGCAAAAATGTATCGAAGGGTGTAAGTGAATAAAAACCTTTTGAGGATTATCCTTCGATACATTTTTTGAGGACAAAAAACACTCAGGACGAGCGGAGTTGGGTAGTTTGCTAACAATAAAGCGCTTAATCCTTCTCAACCAGCCTTCGTCAAGACTTCGGCAGGCACAGTCCGCCATAGCTTTAGCGACGGCGGGCAAGTTTAGGATGAGCGCTTGGGGAAAGTTTAGAAACGGGGTTTTTTAGTAAAAAACGATTAGTGTAGTAATTAACCATGTGATAAATTGGAATGGCCAGAAAAGTAATTTAATCACATGAAATGCCTTCTTTTGGTATGCGCCTTTGTGCTTATAAAAGTGATTTAAAATAGTGTGCAGAATCAGCAAAATAATAGTCACATAGGTGTAAAAAAATGCATACTCTATGTACAATGTTGAGCCTGATGGGTGTTGTTCGCGCAGAGACCGTTGTAATATAATGAGAGAGAAAAAGAGACCAGTGTAAGGTCCAAGCATTGAAAATGGATCTGTTCTTCTGCTTGCAATGAGTAGTGTGCAGAAAAGTGTAAAGAGTATGACAAACAATGGAAGTACATATAGTACAAACGGGTTGAGTAAATTCCGATTTAAAATTACATTGTAAATCAGTTGGAAGTTGTCAGTTACTTTACCATATTCTTTAAATCCGAAGTTTGCTTTTGGATCAAACTGATGATATTCAAAGAAAGTTTGCTCAACGGTAAAACCAGCAATCGAAAATTCTTTATCAAGTCCTGGAGTTGATTCAGGGCTTACTTTTTTGTATCCAACAAGATCAGGAGTCAGGATAATGTTTTTTTCAATATCGCGATGTTCAAGAATAATGCGTAATTGTGGTTGATCAAAAGGATATTGAGTACTCAATTGATCTTGTGATAATAGTCCCTGTACAGTCCATGTTTCTGTTTCCCAATTGCCTGTTTTTGAAAGGAGAGGTTTGCCAATTGCCATACGAGTTGATTGAAGAATATCTATGCCATGAGCGATGTTTGTGTGTTCTGTTATGTTGTATTTGGTCCAGAGATAACCTGATATTTCTACGTGATCAGGATCAGGAATGGTGATTGAGTAAAGTAATAATCCACAAGGAACATTGATTGGTTTTGGTTCGTGTTTGCGATGTGCTTCCTCATTAAGATCATTTAAAAATTTATCAAGACTTGATTGATCAGTAACTACCGTTGTAGATTCTCTGTTTATTGTGTGCGTAATGGTGATTGTATGCCATGCAGCAATTAGTCCTAGCAATAATACAAGATTTACTAGTGCAGTACATGTAGTTCCTGTAATAATTGTGTATGTGTACAGCAATGATGCAGCGATTAATAGTGTTATGATGAGCCACAATAATATCCAAAAATAATAGTGACGTATTTTTTGTGTAGCAAGTCCAACTTCATTTTCTGAAAATATTGTTCCAATAGTCCAATTATTAATTGCAATAGGCTGCGTTGCTATCCAATAAAGTTCTTTGGTGGTGGGAGACTTGTACGATGCAATAAGAGGTTTTCCATCTAATGATTTTTGAGCAATGCTTGCAAGTTCTTCATCTCCATTTGATTGAGCAAATTGTAACAGTGTTGTTTGATTCTGAGCTAAAGCTGAAATTGGATGAAAAATAAAGGCTCCGGTATTGCTTGTGATAATTGAATATCCCGTTTGTCCAATGCTATTGTATTCAACGTTTCCAGTAATAGGGAGTAGCGAAAAAGTAACTGCAACAACGCCATGTGGTTTATTATCACTATTAAAAAAGGTGCACGCATATGTAGCTGTTGGAGTACCTATTGAACCATTTTTTGTTGAATTGACAATCCATATGGATTTTTTTTCCAGTGCTTCTTTGTACCATTGTGTTTGAAACATATTTGCAGTGTCTACTACGTCAGTTGAAGTTGTCTGCACGTGTAATTCTGTTGTATTGTTATAGCTGTATGGTGTAAATAGCACAGTGATATTAGTAAGTATATTGTTTTCTGACAAATCTCTTTTGATTCGTGTAGAAATATCGTCCTTTTTGAGATAATTTGTTCGTAAATCATCAGAGATTGATTGAGCAACAAAAGCTATTTTTTTCAGAACAGTTTCAATTGTTTCAGCACTTTTTGTACTTGTGTCTATTGCTTTTTGTTGTGCTTTTTTAATGGTGGATGATTTTTTTATTTTGCATTGGATAATGTTTTTTACCGTTAATCCAAGAAAAATAAGTAGTAAAATAAAGAGTGGGTTTTTGACAATTGCAGGAATTTTATTACACGGAGGTGCTGTATTTATTTTTATTGCTGTATGTCGTATGAGAGGGAAAAATAGGTAACCATTTATCAGTAAACTGAGTATAAAAATAAGTAAAAACAATAAGAAGAATGAGTATAGTATCTGTGTTGGTTCTAGTATTTCTGATTGATCAATCTTGACGATCATTCCCCAATCAAGCTCAGGAATGAATTTCCATGCACCAACAACTTTTTTTTCTCGATAATCAATTGCCGTACCAGAACCTTCCTGACCAAGAGTTGCTGCTTGAATTGAAAGTGGCGGATTAGTAAACAGGGCTCTTTTTTTAAATGCTAAATCGGGATCGTTTCTGGTTGGAGAAAGAAAAACAATATATTCTCCTTCCTTTCTTGCCAGAGCAATTTCCCCTGTTTTTCCTAATCCAATATATTGATTAGTTATGAGATATATTTTTTCTTGATCCAATTGGTATGAGAGAGCGCCAATATATTTTTTTTCTGCAAGAATGGGAATGGTAATAAAAAAAGCAGGTTCTTGAAGTAGTGTGTTAAAGTTAAAATAGGAAAAATCATTGGTGAGCGTCATTGCTGCTCGTTCATATGATTTGCCTAAAGATGAATCAGTGTGATTGTTAAGATTTTCATGTACAAGATTTTTCTTTGTTGTTGAAAATATGACTGTTCCATCTTTATCGATGAGTAGTACACTTTTAAACCCCATATGTTCTTTGTGTGCAGAAATAAGATTGGAGAGTGTTTGTTCTTCGTCTTGAGATATTTTGTTAAGAGTTTTGATTACGAGAGGTTCTTGTGATAATTGTATCGCATTTTTTTCTTGCTCATTGAGATATGTATTAATTTCATGAGAACGACTATCTGCTATTGCAGAAAGCTTTTTTTGGTATGTTGGTATAATTGAATAATACACATACTGGTACCAACCAAAAATGCCACACGTAACAATACATAATAGTAGTGATAATGGTACAGTTATTCGTTTTATCATTGTCTACTTTCCAATTCGCTTATTTTTGCTCGCGCGGCATGCCATTCATCAATAGATCTTGTTGGGGGATAAGGCTCAGGTTTTATTGATTTTTGAGAGCTCCACAAAATAGTAAATTGTTTGTCTGATCGAATTTTGCCAACGCGTCCCAAACTCCATGTTTGCAGTGATTTTTCAGCAATATGAATAATTCCCTGTGGAGCATTAAATGCTTGATTATACAGTGCAGGAAGAACAAGCTTAGGTTCTGTTGATTGTGCTTTTTCTACCGCTTGTTTCCATAAATACACACCAAAATAAGCCGCTTCCATAGCATCGCTGACAGTTTGTTTTTCACCATACATGTCTTCAAATTTCTTCACAAATATTTTGTTCTCAAGAGTATCAATACGTTCAAAATAGCTCCATGCTGCATAGTCTCCGGTCATGGAATCTGTGTTGAAAAGCTGTAATTCCGGTTCAGAGATACTGAATGACATGGTTGGTATTTTTTCCGGTGTTATGCCTCTTCTACGCAGTTCCGTAAAAAAAAGAATATTAGAATCACCTTCGAGATTGTTTAAAATAACGTCCGGCTTTGAATCAACAATTTTTTGTACAATGGGATTGATATTTTTATCATTAAGAGCAAGATATTCTTCTCCTACAATTGTTCCATTATAGGCGAATACAACATCTTTAATTATCTCATGAAGTATGTGATCGGATCCGACAAGAAAAAATTTTTTCCCAAGATGCTGCATGCACCAGGTAACACCGGGGATTATTTGTTGATTTGGTGTGGTACTTGTATATACAATATGTTTTGAATCTTCAAGGCCTTCAAATTGTACAGGGTAAAAAAGAACGGAGTTATATTTTTCAACAACATCTTTTACCATTATTCTGCTTGGTGATGTCCAGCATCCAAAAATAGCGACAACGTTTTCTTCTTTTATGAGACGTTCTGCTTGTGCAGCAAATACAGTTTCATTCGATTGTCCATCAACAAGAAGAGCTTCAATTTTTTTTCCAAAAATTCCCCCTGCAGCATTTACTTCTCTGATTGCAAGGAGTGTTGCATCGGCAACGGGCTTTTCACTAATGGCTAAGTCTCCTGTGAGCGAATGGAGAATGCCTACTTTAATCGTTTTTTGTGATTGAGACAGAGAGAGTATGTACCACAGGAGAAGGCTGATGATGCAAATAGGGAAGATTGCGAGGATTAGGTACCATTTTTTTGTCATAGTTCAACAGCCTTTTTTGAGACAATTATCTAAAACAGCTGCAGTTTTTTCTTACTGCGCTCATCCTGAACCTGCTTTTCCCCATGTTCCATTTCATTCCACACGGGGACCCCGGCGTAGAAAAACGAAGCTGGGGATAAAAGGACCAGAGCGCTCTGATCCTTCAACAAGTTCAGGATGAGCGCGAAGAGTATCCAGATCAGGTATAGGATTAATAATTTTTACTGTATACATGAAAAAGAATAGGATTTGTTGGAAATGTAAGTCAAGAAAAAGACCTGTATTGTTACATACAGGTCTTTTATCTAATTTCTTTCGACGGATACCCAATATAAACAAAGTGTTATTGGGTTATAAATGTGCTTAGTAGCGGAAATTTCTTCCACCATCACGGCTGTTGCTACTGCTACTGGTGTTATTGTAGCCACCTTCACGACGAGGTGCGCGGTTTTCGCGACCAGTTGCTTCACGTGGACGAGATTCATTAACAACCATTTTGCGACCTTGAAAGTCTTTGCCATTGAGTTCAGCGATAGCTCTTTGAGCTTCGTCATCATTTGGCATTTCAACAAAACCAAAACCACGGGATGAACCAGTGAATTTGTCAGCAACGATTTTTGCAGTTGTTACTTGTCCGTAACCTTCAAAAAGATCTTTAACTGTGCTTTCAGTCGCTGAGTAGGAAAGATTTCCGAGATAAATATTCATAAAAAATCACTCTAGTAAAAATAAAACAGATATTGATATTCTTTATTGGCCAATAAAGATTTATTACCCCTGCAGTCTAGCAGAGGAAATGGACCTAGGCAAGGTTTATTTACGCCTGCATTATACTTTAAACCTATCTCCAGTTCCCTTTCGATGGATGGAGCTTACTTCGTGTAAAGCTACGAAGACCCTGGTGAAAAGATTGGGTTAAAGTAAAGTGGTCCCTAAATTAATAGGGACCACTTTACTTTTCAGTTCAATATACAAAGCTGGGATTAGTAGCGAGAATTTCTTCCGCCGCCATCACGACCACCACCATTGTAACCACCTTCACGACGAGGAGGGCGATTGTTGCTACCAGTTGTTTCGCGTGGACGAGATTCATTAACAACTATTTTGCGTCCTTCAAAATCTTTACCATTGAGTTCAGCGATAGCTTTTTGAGCTTCGTCATCATTTGGCATTTCGACAAAACCAAAACCACGGGATGAACCAGTGAATTTGTCAGTGACGATTTTTGCAGTTGTTACTTGTCCGTAACCTTCAAAAAGTTCTCTAATTGTGTTTTCTGTAGCAGAATAGGAAAGATTTCCGAGATAAATATTCATAAAAAATTACTCTAGTAAAAATAAAACAGATATATTGATATTCTTTATTGGCCAATAAAAATTTATTACATTTATAGCTTAGCAGAAGAAATCGATCTAGGCAAGGTTTATTTTTTATATGGCAGATTATTATCCAATTCTCGCTTTGTACCCAATCTCCATTTCATTTCGATCGGGTGCCCGGGTGAAGAGAAACGGAAGCTCAGTCCCACACTTCATTTCATTCCGTATGGGGACCCCAATGAAGAGAAACGGAGTTGGGGATTAAAGCAGGGCTTAAAAAAAAACATGGGGTTCAAAAAAAGGGTCCCTACGTTAATAGGGACCCTTGCACTTTTCAGTTTTTAATATCCAGTCGAATTTCTATAGTGTTCTTTCGACGGGTACCCAATAAGAACAAAGTGATATTGGGTCAAATTAGTAGCGAGAATTTCTTCCGCCGCCATCACGACCGCCACCATTGTATCCACCTTCACGACGAGGAGGGCGGTTATCACGTCCAGTTGTTTCACGTGGGCGAGACTCATTAACAACTATTTTACGTCCTTCAAAATCTTTACCATTAAGTTCATCAATAGCTTTTTGAGCTTCGTCAGCATTTGGCATTTCAACAAAGCCAAAACCACGAGATGAGCCAGTAAATTTATCAGTAACGATTTTTGCAGTTGTTACTTGTCCGTAGGTTTCGAACAATTCTTTCATCGAATTTTCTGTAGCAGAATAAGGAAGATTTCCAACATAAATGTTCATAAACATCACTTTAATAAAAAATAAAACAAATAACTCAAACCATTTATTGGCCAAATAAACAATTAAACATCTCTAGCTTAGCAGAATAAAAATGCATTCGCAAGAAAGTTGCAATCTCAAAATGTTGCGGCTAGCTTTATCCACACTTTCCAGAGTTGTAGTAGCGAGTTGTGGAAGGGAACGTCTACGGACCATCCAATGCCAAGAATGCTATCGCTCGTTTCACCTTTATTAATCCATCCAATGCTTCCAAATGCTCGCTGGGCAAAGCCGCCATAGCTTTCGCCAGATTGAGGGTCAAGGTCGCAGGTTGTTATTGGTACAAATTCAAGATCATCAGGGGCTTTAAAGGCAATAGTACTTCTGCTTGCTGTTTTACCAGGTGCGCTGCCAGCTATTCCAAAAGGGATTGGTTGATCTGTTATAACAGGTGTGGTGCCATTTAATCCAAAGATGTGAGCAGGTGCCGGTTGTTTAAGGTTGGTTCTTTCATTACCGTGTCCCCAAATTCCGTAGCCAATTTCTGCTTCCATAGTTGGTGTGTGAAAGCGCCATCCCAGTGCAAAATCAACAATGTTGAATGGTTTTGCGGTAATTCTTTGTGTCATGTAGTTAACACCAGGTTGATTGGTATTTGGTTGAGCGCCTATGACGTTCATTAAAAGAAATCGACTCCATGGCTTGTCGAATAAGTCATATGTTCTGAATTGTTTGTTTCTAATAAGAATGACTGATTCAAGGTCAATAAATCCGCAAAATGCAAAATTGGTGGTGTCTCTATTGAAAGGAACTTGTATATTGAGACCTCCGCCAATTCCTAAGTGATGGTTATTGCCGTTGACTGGTTCAAACATTGTCTCACCATTTTGTTTGTTGCCGGTAGGAATTGCCAATACTGTATAGTAGTCGAGTTGTAAAAATTCTTCAGAAATATAACTTGTTCCCAATTTTATGGTTAATTCTGCTACGCCAACTTTTTTTTTCTGACAATTGTCTATGCGACTGAAGCACCACGATGGCTGATTAAATGCTTGGATGATATTTTGGGGGAAGTCAGTTCCTTGGTTGATAACATTAGTTTGCGTTAGATGTATGTTATTTTTTACCACCGAAACGGGCAATTGTATTTGAATATACATATCGCGCAGAAATCGAACATCAAACCATGTTTTTAAGTCCTGGTGATATTCGAAAAGACAACCTTTTTGTTGTTGCTTTGGATTTACTGATAAAAAACCGCGGAAGGTGCTTGGTAAGTTTACCCATTCAGCACGAATATCTCTGGTTTCTAAATCCGCTGTTTGTTGATCACCAGCTACTAATAGTTCAGTTTTGCCATTCATTAAAAAATAACGGGCATTTTTATCAAGAGACATGGAGTTTTGGAAAAATGGAATAGCTTGAAAACCACCTCTGACGTGGCCTTTTTTATTAAATTCAATATCGTGCCACAGTGCTTGTTCCATGACAATGTCATAATATCCCGGTTTGGTATACATAAAAGAGTGGGCAAAGACTTCGCGTTTAGCGTGTATACTCGAAGTTACAAAGAAAACGGACAAAAGCACGAGATATTTTTTCATTCACGATATCCTTTTTTTTGCTTTTAGCTTAGGACAGGATTAGCATAAATTCAAGAACCTCTTTATTTGGGGTCCGATACTCGATACGTTCAGGAACCATGAAATACAATTTACCGTTAGTTTACAAGACATTCAAACCTTTTTTTCATCAATACATGATTAACAAATAGGTCTAATTTATGAATTTCATCTGTCTTAAAATAATTTATCTATAAAAAGATTTAAAATCTTCCACAAACAACCCTGATTCTCTTATTTTTTGCAAAGCATCCTTGCATTCTGACCTACTACCAATATACATATAATAATCATGACTAAAATCAACAAACATTTTATGCTTACCTATCAATTTGCACCAAAAATAATTTCGCAATATCAACTTTGATGCTACTTTAACCTGCTCTAATGATAATAAATCATTTTCTTTGAGCCCATTAACAAATATAACCTCTTCTTTATCAACCAAAGCGTCTTCATTTATGCTACCATGATTCTCTAAGTATTTAACTTGTAGCTGTGAAACATCTAAACAATTCATCAATAATACTATTGCGTTTATATAAAGATCTTCTACTCGTACATATTCATCATAGGTAAGTTTTTCACCTTGATAGACGCTTCCAATATCACCGTAGGAAATCCAAGTATCTTCAAGAAACCATCCTTGTGAATTGCGTTTTTTTGGATCATATTTTGTTATTCGCCAACAATATTTCACATTAATCTCCAATTCGATTTAGATGTTTATCATAAGTGCCCATTCTCACTGTTCTACTCTCTAAATTTTTAACAGAATTAGCCATTTTCCATACACCACCGTTGTGCCCAGATCTATCAGGTGTTATATATGTATTTCCTTTTTTGAATACAGGCTGCCTCTGAGAATAATAATTAGTTTTTTCAAACCCTAATTTTTCTGCTGCTTCTGTCGCCTCTTTTGTTGTCTTAAGAATATTTTTTTCGTTGGATGAATCTTTGTTAGATTCATCCTTATCATCATTTTTTTTATTATTTTTATTAGGACCCCCAGCAGAAACTATACTTGCTAATTTATTTTTAGCGTCAGCAAGAGCTTGTGCATTAGTATTCCTACGACCCCGTGCAAGCTCATTTTTTGTTCCGCTCTTAAGATCAGTTATTAAAATACCTCGACCAGCAAAATGCTTTTCTGATACAGCAATCTTTGTGGCAACGCGAACTTTTTTCGTTGCCACCCATTGATCACATTCAATAATTACTGGCAGTATTTTCTCCAAAACATCGATAACATTTGTGCTTTGTTCTACACACATGACATTCATACAATGAGTATAATACTGAGCTACTATCTTTAATTCATTCAGATTTTGAGCAAAATTATCAAGTAGGTGCTCTTCCAGAAGGTCTGCTTTATACGACTGCAATGCTATGGCATAAGTCATCTTGCTGAGATTATTATTCCATAAGGCTGTAGCATTACTTATATGCTCTCTCGCTTGCGTATATTCATTACGAGCAGTGTCTACTTGTTTTATAAGCTCATCAACATGTAGGGCTAGAATGCATTGCAGATCTATGATTTCTTGCTCACGGTATTGTAAATCAATTTCTCGCAATATCCTCAGGTTTTCTTTTTGCTGATTTGATAGCAATGCCTCATTTTTATCAGAAATTTTCAAAAACTGATTGTAACAATAGGCATTCGAAGTACTATGTTTTTGTAAGAATTGATAGGTAAAACTTTCTGAATGAGCGCCACAAAAAGCTTTAATATTTTCTAAGCCATTTTTAATAGAAAGTAATTCTTGTTTCATTCCCTCTAAAGCGGTTGTTCTTTGATTATAATAAGAACGTTCAGCAAGAACTACATCGGAGGGTAGTACAATTTTTTGATCGGAAGGTTGATACTGTTGGATGTATGCCTGATAAGCCCTATGCCCAATAGTAGATAAGGCAATAGCAGCGCCAATCGCCGCAACAATAGGATTGATTACTATGACATTGCCTAAACACATACTCGAAACGCCCATAGCAAGTGCCTCGCAATTGTGTACACATAATCCATGTGGGGCAATAGAAAAAGTATGATCTTTTACCGTAAGACAATACAAAAATGCTTTTTTGCATACCACTCTCTTATGCGTTACTTCATAAGACTCACTTTTACTATTTAACAACGTTACACCTGGATACACTCTCTGTCCTGAAAACCACAACCCAAATGATGTAGTATAATAACATTGATCAGCTCCACTATAAACAGCGGTATTATCTACTACAAACTCCACATACTGATCCACATATTTTTTTGCTATGGCAACTATTCTTTTTTCTTGTCCTTCGTAATCTATAACAACATCACCCCTAACAAGATTTTTAATTTGCTTATATCCGCGAGGCGTTTGTACCAATGTATTTCCGCAAAATCCCTCTTGGTTATAACGTTGTTTAGCAGAAAAACTAGAAAAAAAAGGCGGTAATGATGAAGGCAATGGTTTATAAGGTATGTTTTCAATAATACAAACCGTGTTAAATGAATAAAAAACAACAAAAAACAATAAAAAAATTAACCGAACGAGACGCTTCATATACGTACTTTCTTAATTATGAGCTTTAACGTAGAAGTATTTTTTTAAGTCCTAGTATAACCTCTCATGGGTAAATAATATACTCATATATATTTTCTTCTTATTGCATTATCCTCATCATATGCTATTATCTCAGCAAGTTTTAACGAACGCATTATATTTAAAAGGAAAAACTATGTACGCAATTATAGATACAAATTCTGATGATCTCATGCAGATCATAGGTCTCATGGCGTACAACTCCTTCTTGAATTGTTAATCTAATCACCAATTCCTCAGACAGTAATTTTTTACGCCATATACAGAACGTCCTTCTTTGCTTTCATGTTCTTCGTAGTTTTAGCGAAGTAGAAAAGCAAAGGGAAACAAGACAACGCTTGAAACTTACATTTTTAAATTTTAATACGAAAGTATTATATGGCTCGATTACGTCCGGTAAAAACTATTAATGTGTTAGCTTGTGAAGAAAAAACACGACTTACTACCTTCTTTATGCTTCTTGCTGAAATAGATTTACGTTTACCAAAATCTACAAAAACAAAAAATAGCACAAAGGCAAAAGCAAAACACAGACCCATGAAGCAAGCACCTTGTTATATTAAATGTCCTGCGAGATGTTCATCAAGAACCGCTCAGCGGGACTTGTTTTTGCAAGCACTTAACTATTGTTAAGACCGTTACCTGTTATATAATCCTTCAAGGATTGTCCGGTTAATGAATCTCGATTTTCTATAATTTCTTGAGGTGTACCTGTTGCAACAATTGTACCTCCTGCTATTCCGCCACCTGGACCAAAATCAATAATAGTATCTGCCTCACAAGCAACATCCAAATTATGCTCAATAACTACCACCGTATTTCCTTTAGATATCAATTTCCTAAATACAGTAAGCAATTTTCCCACTTCATGAGGATGCAACCCTGTTGTTGGTTCATCTAATAAATACAATGTATTACCAGCTTCAGACTTAGATAATTCAGCAGCCAACTTAATTCTTTGTGCCTCTCCGCCTGATAACGTTGCAGTAGATTGGCCTAATTTTAAATGTCCTAAATCAACTTGCCTCATTAAATCTAAAATCGCAAAAATCTTTTTCTCATCTCTAAATGCAGCAATAGCGTCATTTACCGTCATATCTAAAATGTTTGCAATATTATATCCCTGAAATTTAACCTCTAATAATTTCTCATTAAATCGCGTTCCATTACAAACTGGACATTCTTCTTCAATATTAGGCATGAATGTCATATCAACTTCTACTACACCAGCACCATCACAATTTTCACAACGCTTCTCAGAAACATTAAAAGAAAAATCTTTAGCATTAAAACCACGAATTTTTGCTTCTGGCAAAGATGCAAATACATCTCGAATATAATCAAAAAGTTTAGTATAAGTTGCTACATTAGACCGCGATGATCTTGAACCTATCGTAACTTGATCAACATTTACTATTCGATCGAAATAATCTAAACCATCAATAGAAGTATATTTTCCCGGAACTGTACTTGCATTATTAAAGTATTGTCTTGCTGCTTTATCCACAATATCAAATAAGAACGTTGATTTTCCCGAACCAGATACCCCTGTTAATACCACAAGTTGTTTTAACGGAATAATGACATCAATATTCTTTAAATTATGTTCATTCGCTCCATGTACAACTAATTTTTCCTTATTCTGGCGAGCAACAGTATTTAAATCAACAAATGGCTTCTTAGCCAAATATTTACCTGTAATCGATCTTTCGCAAGCCATAACATCTGCTGGTGTACCAGAAACTATAACTTCCCCACCTTGACTACCTCCGCCGGGTCCCATATCTATGATAAAATCTGCATTCTTAATAACATCAACATCATGCTCAATAACCAAAACGGTATTACCTGCTTCTTGTATCATTCGCAATGTTTTTAATAACTTTGCAGTATCATGAGGATGCAAACCTGTTGTTGGTTCATCTACAACGTATAACACGCCAGTAAGCTCGCTACCAAGTAAACTAGCCAATCTTACTCTTTGTGATTCTCCGGCGGATAAGGAAGGAAGTGTACGATTCAAACTTACATAATGCAATCCAACTTCTATCAAATTGGAGGTTCTTTTTTGTAATGCATCAGCAAAGGCTGCAAATACTTGCAATTCATCTTCTGAAATTGACTCATTTAAATCACATAGCCATTGAAGAAATTCACTTAAATTAAGCCTAATCACATCTACAATAGTTTTTCCGAAAATGGTTACTTTTTTACCAATTCTCGCCAAACCTGTTGCTTCACATTCAGCACATGGCTCATTTACAATATATTTTTTAATATTATCTGAGGCTTTTGCAGGATTATTTTTATATAAATTCAACAAACCAGGAACAACCCCTTCAAAAAGACCTTCGCTAACTTTCTTCGGAGCTTTAGTATGTTTATACGCTTTAACAAAATCTGGAAAACTAATCCCATACAGTAAAAAATTTCTTTGTTCTTGTGTATAATTTTGCATCGGTGTCTCGGCATCAAATAAAAAATTATAATGCTTACTAGCAGCGAGTATAACGCCTTCATAATACTTTGCTAATGCTTCATCCCAAAAATTTACCCCGCCATTTCTAATCGATCTTTCTTCATTAAGCAAACATGAAAGATCAACGCTAATAACTTCACCTAATCCCTTACAAGCTTCGCATGCTCCCACTATAGTATTAGATGAAAAATGAGCCATAGTGAGCTTTTCTAATTTGGTATTGCAATGGGGACAATTAAAATAACTTTTCTTTCTTTTTTTTGAAGAATCAGTTTTTTCTTCTATTTCAATTGTTACGAGTTTATTTTTGTCTTGCAAAGGTTGTTTAACAACTCTTTCACAACTTGTACAAGGCTGATATCCCATAGCTGCAAACATATTTCTTAAAATAGTAAGAATACCTGTTTTGGTACCAACCGTAGAACGAGGATTAAAATCAGTTACACGCTGAGAAACCCCTATTGAAGGAGACAATCCCATAAGAATATCTACTTTTGCTTTTTCTATATGGTCTGTAGTCATACCAAGTGATTCTAAATATTGTCTAATACATTCTTTTTGAAGAATATCAGTTGCTATAGAAGATTTACCTGAACCAGAAGGTCCCGTTAACGCAACTAATTTACCTTTAGGAATCTCAAAACAAATATTTTTTAAATTATGTTCTTTTGCACCATGAACAATAATTTTAGTTATATCTCGAGTAGTAGACAATCCACATCTTAAAGGACAAACAATATTTCTAATCATAAAAATATCCCCCTATGCAACTCGATTGTCAAATTCAGGTCGTCCAACTTTTGTTTTTTTTGTCGAAAATACACTTTTTAATTCACACCACAGCTTATCTGATATAAACTTCATAACAGCCCTTTTTTTTGTTTGTTTCCAAAGGCTATTATAGCCTTTTTAAAAA
>DATEAY010000021.1 GCA_035288105.1 Candidatus Babeliales bacterium | reverse complement strand
CTTCAAGTGAATTTCCATTCATATAGCTATTTTCATTGAAAATCTCATTTAATTCTTGAGCATAAAAATCCGTACCTTGTTCGCCTGGAAATGTATATGCCATTTGTTTAAATATTTGATCCCTCATTGAATTTGCAAAGTCATGAGCTTGTTCTCTTTCGCAATCAAGATTCATAGGCGTCAAGCTAGCTATGTTAACTGTGCGATTAATTAATATAAAATCAATGTTGTTAAAAAAATAAAAACACAAAATTTCAGAAAAACTCTTAAAATAATAGAGCTTTTGCCTTTAAAATATAAGATATAAAATAAACTCAATTTAAAGGACAAAAACTCTATGCACACTGTGATAATATCAAAAGTATCGGAATCAATCAAGATGTTTGAAAATTTTATTGAAAAACTGGCAAAAGATATGAAGTTTGAAGCACGAGATAGTGTAAAATTGAAAGCAATAACATTTGTTTACGCAATGACTATTGGGCTTCTGGAAGGTCATGAAATAACTTTAAATGTTTTGGGGAATTTTTGCAGAAAATATCAAGGACAAGAGTTAGAAATAACGAAGCAAGCACTTCATCAACGCATGGAAAAAGGTGAGTTACTGATGAATGGGTTGTTTAACGTGTTTTTAAATGAAACTAAAGATAAGTTTAAAGTTCTTGAAAATATAGAAGTGTTAAAACAGTTTAGTGATATTGAAATTACTGATGGTACAACTGTGTCACTGCCTGATAAGCTAGCTGGTAAATTTAAAGGGCTTGGTGGAACAAATGCTAAAGCAGCATTTAAAATGCAAACGACATATAGCGTACTTAAAAGAACGTTTTCCAATTTAAAAATATATGATGCGAGCACAAATGACACGGTGCATAATGCTGAAATTATTAAAGAACTGGAGCCGAACAAGCTGTATATTAACGATTTAGGGTATTTTGATAAAGAATATTTTTCAGAAATTGATAAAAAAAATGCTTATTTTCTTAGTAGAATAAAGTCAAACAGCACTTTTTACAAATACGATGACATTAAAAAAGATTATGAAAAACTAGACTGGAAAGATATTTTAAAATCAAGCAAAAATGAAGTTGACACTATGGTATTTATGAAATTAAAGTCAGGGGAAATGAAAGAGGTTAGATTGGTTGGACTGAGGCTTCCAGAAGATAAAATTAACGAAAAAAGACGAAAAATAAATAAAAAACAGCAATCTAGCGGAGAAACAATGAAAGAGCGTGAAAAACTTATGTTCGACTGGAATTTGATGATTACTAACGTTTCAGCCGATAAGCTTGATCCTGACACTTTGTATGAACTATATAGGCTTAGGTGGGTGATTGAGCTTATTTTCAAAGGACTAAAAAGCAGTTTAGATTTTGATAAAGTCGGACAAGCCGGAGGAAGTTATTTGATGTGCTTACTTTATGGAAAAATGATTATTGCACTTTTGTGCATGGACATTTATGCTTTGTGCAATATGGCGATGTATCTTAAAAATAAACGCCAAGTAAGTATTCAGGGATTTTTACGAAATTTTCGCTCCATTGTTAGTTACTTTGTTAGCGTTATTTTAAACTGCAATGACGAAAACTTACTTAATTTTTATAAAGAGTTAGAACATATCAGTATTATCAGCCTTTACGAGATCAGAAAAAGAAAAACAACAGAACAAAGACTTATGGAAAAAGAGATGCCAAAGCAGGTATTACGACTCTTATGCTAATAGTTAGTACATAATTAGCTTGACGCCTATGACTTACAACTAATAAAGACCAAAAAGATCTCTCAACAAAAGAGGCTTTGATAGCATATAAAGAGGAATGGCGAGTAGAGAGAATTTTCGAGAGACTAAAGGGCAAACTGCAAATATTGCCAATTCATCTCAAGCTTCCTCGTAGAATAGAATCTCTTATGTTTTTATTGATGACGTGTACACAAGTTTTTACACTGATAGACTTGGTCGCAAAGAAAACTCTTGAAAAGGAAAATAGGAAACTTGAAGGTTTGTTTCCAAACAAAATAAAAGTAGCAAATCCAAAAACTGAATATATGTTGGATGCACTCAGAAACATTGGACTTGTTTATACTGTTAAAGGTAATGAAT
>DATEAY010000020.1 GCA_035288105.1 Candidatus Babeliales bacterium | reverse complement strand
AATCCTTCTAAACTAAGGTAATGATGTACCAATTAAAAAAAAGATAATATTATTGGTCACTCTATAGAAGCAAAAAGACTCTTGAATTAACAAGGGTCTTTTTTGTTTTATGCAAATTATCTGAAGTTATGCTAAGCGTTATATACAAACAAGAACTGATTCCATATAACTTGCTTTTTTATACAGCCACTTCTAGAACTTTAACTCGATTCGTCAGTTCTTGTATTTGCACAAGTAAACTAGCAATAATTTCATTCACTTGTTCACTTCTTGCGTGCTGTTTTTTCATTTCATTTAAAAGTAATACTGGCAACACATGATATTGAACTGTTTCTGGTTTCCCATCTTGACCTCTCACAACAATAGCAGGGAATACTTCATCAACTTCTTCTGCTATTAAACCATATTGTGTTGTGTTACTTTCATCACCATTATATATGAATATTACTGGACGTAATTTGAGAATATCTGCTGAATTATCACTCATATCATGTATGCCATGCTTACGTGTCGCTGATGATGAAATCGTTCCAAGTTGTCCAGCAGCATTTACAAGAACAGCAACGGCTGCTCCTGCAGTTGTTACCCCACTAATACCAGCAATAAAACAAGCCGTTTGTAAAGTTCCAATTCGTATAGTATCACTTTCTGAAGCAGCACCTGTATCAGCGCCTATATAAATGTTACCACTACCTGTTGTAAGTGTTAGCCCTGCTTGAGAACCAATTGCTATATTATTGCTTCCTGTTGTGTTAAACAATGCATTATAACCCATAGAAGTATTATTAATTCCAGTAGTATTTTGCTGTAAGGCATTTGCGCCTATTGCAGTATTAAAGGCACCTGTTCCATTGGCAGTCAATGCACTTGTACCAAATGCACTGTTGTTACCATTGCCACTCGTAGTGAAATTACCAGCATTAACACCAACAAATGTATTACTTGTTCCAAAATTATGAACGAATCTATTGCCTGCTTTTAGAATATTTCCTACCGCAGAACTGGTTGAGTTTTGTAATTCAAGATTATCACTCACAACACTGTCGGTAACACTTACTCTTCCCGCAGAAAATTCGCCAGTTGCACCACGCCTTACAATAGCATTTACAGTATTTGCGCTTACGGCATTGGTAACAGTAGCACCCTGTGTACCGGTAACTTCACCTGCTAACGCACCACTAAAATTGGTTGCAGTAGTGGCATTACCATTTAAACTTGCTGTAATTATTCCTGCAGCAAAATCACCTGCTCCATCACGCAATACTATTGTGTTTGGTGTATTAGCACTTGTTGCTGTTGTTGCGGAGTTAGCAACTTTACCGGCAGTACTAATTGTTGCCAATTTTGTATCTACTATTGCTGCTGATGCTGACACATCAGCGTTTACGATTAATGAGCTGGATAATAATCCTGATGCATCATTATGAACAACTCCTGCAGGAGTAAAACTTGGAATTTTAAGGCTACCATTAATAACTTCATCTGTGACTGATAGAGTAGTCAATGTCAGATCAGTAATCACGAGAGAACCACTGAATGTTAAATTCTGTATTACAGCGTCACTTATTGACAATGTACCACTAATAGATCCATCAACAACTGATAAATCATTAACACAAAGATCATCCATACAATTATTAACTACCAAATCATTAACTGATAATGTGCCACTTACCGCTAGATCAACAACTGATAAATCAGTAAACGATAAGGAACCATTTAGTGTTAACTTATCTATCGTTGCATCAACAACAGATAAGTTATTAATACAAAGATCGTCAATACAATCATCAATAGTCAAATTTATTATAGAAAGATTATTTATAGATGCATCTGAAGTAGAGAGAGTTCCCTCAATAATCACATCTTCTTTAAAGGTAGCATCACTTTCAAATAATGATGTTTTACAAACTCGTAATTTACCATGCAAATGTGCACCTTGTTTGGTATGAAGATGTTTTTTCAACGTAGTTTTACCCGAAACGTATAAATTTCTATGAATTTTTTTGGTTGATGATCTTAATAACATTTCATCTGGATCTTGTTCAAAATCTTCAAGATCAATAGTTAATATACCATCAACAACCTGATTGATTACGATATCAAGGTCCTTTGCTATATGTTCTGCTTGGACAACATCTATTTTTTTGTGATTGCGCTGCAAAACACTTTCAGCATATTCAAGTGTTTCAAGAGCAATGTTATATTCTGCACAAGAAAAACCATTCGAAAGATGTCTATTCAACGCATGAAGTAATGAATTATCATTGTCATCTAAATCGCTTATTTGAGCCACAACTCGAGTAATACCACTTAGTTCTTTGCCAAGATAAACATATGGTCCATCAGCATTATTATTAATAAAATCGGCTTCAAATTTTGAAATAACAATATCTTCTACCATTGAAGACAACGGCAGCGGTGCAACCATTAAAGACATTGATAATAGTAGAGAAAAAAATCGTGAAAATCTCAAATTAGCCATAGAAGCCCTTCTTTTTAAAAAGACAACACTATTAATGCGAAATCTATAGAAGCAAAAAAACTCTTGCGGTAACAAGAGCTTTTTTATTTTTTTATAAGAGCTTATCCGAAAATTCAAAATTATCTAAAATCTTTAATTTTATCCCTGTGCTCGTCAGCTTAACCCATTTCCAGTTCCTTCCAATGGGTACCTAATTGAAACGAAGTGAAGATTGGGTTAAAAAGGATATCTTCGAGCGCTCGAAGATATCCTTCAACCAGCCTTCGTCAAGACTTCGGCCGGCGCAGTCCGCCATAGCTTTAGCGACGGCGGGCAAGTTTAGGACGAGCGCACAAGAAATTGACCAGAATAGGAACTTAATTAATTTTCGGATAAGCTCTAAAATTATTTATTTATACGGTACTATAGTGATTATAAATCTTCAAATTATGGTGCAAACATGGGTCATCTGGGGCAGATTCCATAGCCTTTAATACAGCACATTTTCCTATTTCACACTCTCCAGCATATATTGCGCACTGTCCCAAAATATCATATCTCAAATAATCGTATATTTTTTTTTCAACAAAAAGACTATTCTGATAAGGATAAGGTAGTTGTGCAGCTCGCATTGCAAATAAATAGGCCGTTGCGTGTTGGTTATTGCGAATATAATAACATGATATTCTAAAAAGAGGCTCAGCTCGATATGGTATCATGTTATGTGCTTGTAAGTAGTAATATAAAGCATCTTCCCATCTATATTTTTGAGCAGTACCACTTTTTTTTGATTCTTCTAAAAGATACTCAATTGCATATCCGATGCGATATGCCGCTAAATATTTTTCTTCACTTAATAGACCAAGATCAAATCTTTTTTGATAATAAAAAATAGCTTGTTCCCATTCATTTAAAAACTGACACGTTTGGCCAAGATAAAATAATGTACGCATATTTGTCGGATCTTGTTCATGACTTTTTTTTAATAATGCATAATCACGAGCAAAACGAGCTTTCGATTTTTCTTGTCCACACGGTTGTGGTGCATATTCAAAGTAAAAAGCATCTGGTACTATTCCACTTGCCATATCAGGGATTGATTCATGAACAGGTCCGGTGTAACGAACATTATATCCACGACGTATAAGTCGTGGTACATAATTATTAATGGAATCTTGAAAAGTAAAAAGTCGTGTTAAATAGCAACTTCCTGTACAATCAGGAGCAATATAATCTTTATGTATTCTGCAAAAACTGATCAATTCATCAACATTATATGCATACCATTCAGCATCAAGCATTATTAAAAAGGTATAATTTGCAAAAATTTGTTCTGCTAAATCCAGTGCTCTATTGCGCGATGTGGAAAAATCTACAAATGGTTCTTCAATAATATGTGCATTCAAAATACCTGATTCTTTAAAGTAGGCATTTATTTTTTGCTGGGTACCATCATTCGAACCTGTATCAAATACAAGAAAAGATTGAATTCCGGCATCAACAAATGGCTTTAAGGTAGGAATTATAACATCAACCTCATTTTTAACCATTATAACAACGGCCAAGAGATTATCACTGGCATCAACATGCGATATATTTTGACCAAAAATGGAAAAAACTAAGAAAAGAATATGTATGACGATACATTTTTTCATTATTACTCCTTTTGTTATGATTTTTGGAAAATAACAATAAAGGAGTTAAATAACAAGAACAATTTTTGACTTATGGGCCAAAAAAAACCATCGCATTGACGTTTAAATCAATGCGATGGAAAAAAGGAGAGTAGTAATGAAGCCTAAGTTAAGGGTTTTGTGCGTCTCTGTAAGCAATTATTAGTACTAAGATTAACCATTATTTCAAAAAAGTCAAAGTTATTTTAATTAATTTATGTTGATATCTTCGACAAAATCAATAATAATTCTCAATTAATATATATGAAAAAATTTATTCAGTCAAAAAAGACGCCAAAAATAGGCCGAATCAACCTAAAACAATTCACATAGAAATTATTTTATAATCAGTCTGAGAAGCAATTAACGCGCTTTCCAAGGCACTATCGCGCCGAGGAGAGGTGAAAATTAATTGACAGTTAAGTTCAAAAAGAGCCGACAACAAAGATTTGCCCCGTTCCACATCAAAATCGGTCATAAAATCGTCCAAAAGAAAAATAATTGGGCCATTTTTTAGCATCAATTGCTTAATTTGAGCTATTTTAATCAGCAAAACGATCATTTTCTGCTGTCCTCTCGATGCATAAGCCCGAGATTTTTTACCTTCCAACACTATGCTAAAATCATCAACATGGGCCCCAAAAAGAGAACGTTTAAAATAACTTTCCGATCGCATAAGCTCTTCTAGAGAGGTATTTTTGTGTAGAAATCGCTCAAAAGGTAGGTCGCTACCCTTTTTTGCTTGGTAGACAAATGAAAGAGACAAATTCTGATCAATATACTGTGCAAGCATGGTATTAATGTCTGCCTCCAGCTGCGCAAGTAACTGCTTGCGAATTTCTTGTATATCTAACGAATGTTCCCACAGCTTTTTGGTCCAGATGAAATATTCTTCTTTATCGATTATTTCTTTTTGTAAAAGAGCGTTACGGTTTTCTAGAACAACTCGATATTCACGCATTTTAATAAGAAATGATGCATCATCAAGCAATAATGCCTGGTCCATAAAAGCTCGTCGCTCTTCTGGACCATCTTGAATTAATTTAAGATCATCTTCAGTAAGACTAACAACACGATAATATGACAACAAATCCTTATACGATACAGTTGTTTTATTATCAACTTTGACCAAACGCTTGTTATGTGCAAAACCTATTTGAATTGTGTGATCGATAAGATCGTTTTTCACCAGAAACTTTACAAAAAAAGATTCCTTACCCAAAGCTACCAAATCACGAGAAAGATGCGTTCTGAATGAACGCAAATAACATCCATAATACAATGCCTCAAGCAAAGACGTTTTACCTGTCCCATTTGCGCCACAAATAAGCACAATAGAACTATCTAAATCAATCGTTGTTTGTTCAAAACATCTAAAATCTTTGAGGTATATGCTCGCCAACTGCAATTTATTCATGTGTTTGAGCTACAGGCATCACAAGATAAAACATAGAATATGCGCTATTTTCATTTTTGGCTTGAGCATCAAAAATAATTGGCTTAGATTTACCTTGCAGATAAAACTGTATTTGTTCTCCTGGAAACACTTGTAATCCATTGAGTAAATACGGAGCATAAAAACGAATATCACACTCATCGCCACTAAAATCAAAAAGAGGCACTTCTTCTTCTAATGTACCAACTTCTTTATTATGTAAGGAAACTTTCAGTTTTTCTAAACCAAATGCAAAATTTGTTGCAATAAACTGTCCAGAAAGAAGACAAGATGAACGACGAAGTGTTTTAATAAAATGAGAACGTTCAACACGAGCAGGAACAAAACCTTTTTTATCTAAGATTGTTCCATATGCAGGAAATCCGTCAACAAGTAACTTGGTAAAAAAATTAAATGACTCACCAGAAAACACTAATTGATTACCGCACAAACCAAGAAAAATATTAGCATCATTACTGCTTTCTAAAATCTTTTTCACTTCAAATACAGCTCGGCGCGGTAATAACCATTTGCGTGATTCTTCCAAGGTGTAATCAGCCGTTTGTACCTGAGCAAGGCAGTGACCATCACTTGCAGTCATTTTTAATTCTGATTCAGATATTTCAAGCAATAAGCCATTTAAGGAAGAATTAGCATTGTTTTGTGGAATTAAAAAAGCAACCTTATTAAGTAGCTCAAGTATAAAGGGCGCATTTAATTGCATTAAATTTTCAATGCGTTCTGGAAATGGTGGAAAGTTCTGTGCATCTTGAATATTTAATACAACATTAACTAATCCTGCTTTTACTAAAAGGGATGTATCATCAAGAATAAAAGTGATATCCCCTTCTAATTCTTTTACCAAATCAAAAAGACGACGGCCTGAAACTAAAAACATGCGAGGCTCGTCAATATCACATTCTTTGAGCAGATAACTTGCTTGCAAACTAATTTCTAAATCAGTACTTTTTAGAACTAATTCCTTATGGCCCACCTGAAACAAGATTGTTGTGGTTGCATCAAGAGTAGTTCGCTTTGTACAAATAGGTTGCATAGAAGATAAAATAGATAACAACGGTTTTTGTTCTACAACAAATATATTTTTCATTAATAATCCTTATGAAATACGCACTTTTTTCAGTATAACCTACGTTATAAAAATAAAAAGTTTTTTACCCAATGTTCTACTCTGTTCTACATGGGTCCCCAACTGTAGCGAAGCAAAGGTTGGGGCTATGATCGCGGGTGTTTTTTATCATATATTTTTCGCAATTGTGAAGTTTCAACATGAGTATACACTTCTACCGTTGTAATTTCTTCATGACCAAGCAATACTTGTAACGAGCGCAAATCAACACCTTTTTCTAGCATATGAGTTGCAAATGAATGGCGTAATTGATGTGGTGATATTGCTCGTTTTATCCCAGCCCGTTCACAAAGTTTTTTTAAAATCCCCCAACATGATTGACGAGAAATAGGCTTTATTTTTTTTCCATACATTATCGGAAACAAATACATAGGATCTACTGATGCTGGAAAATTATTATGTGCATGTTTTTGTAAGTAATTATGCAATAACAATAATACTGCTTGCGGCAAAGGGATCATGCGCTGTTTGCCACCTTTACCTTCAATGGATATGAATCGTGTATCAAAATGAATATCAGATATTTTTATATTAATGAGTTCACTGACACGCATTCCAGAACTATACAATAAATACAGTATAATTGAATTACGAATACCCAAAGGAGAACGATCTTTTTCTGAGTGCGTAAGCACTTTGCTCACTTCTTCTTGTGTAAGATAGGTAGGGAGTCGTTTTTCAATTTTTGGAATATGCAACTCTTTTGCAATGTTTTTAATATCAAATACACGACTTATATAGCCAAAAAATGTTTTTAATGTTGATATTTTTCTGGCAATGCTGCGAGCAGAAAGCTTAAGGCCATACAGGTGATGAACAAAGGTTTTCAGTTCATCACCTGTGATTTTTTCTAACACAATATTATTTTTTTCTAAAAACCCAATAAATTGCTTAAGATCACGCTGATAGGAAAAAAAAGTGTTGTTTGCAACACGCTTTTCCGTCAAAAGATATGCTTCAAACTTTGTTTGAATATGCTTTGCATCCATGTTGACTTTCTTTTTTTAATGTATGTATCAATAAATTATTTCTTAGCTTATCTATGCACCTATTGTACACTAAACTACTTAGAGAGTTGTTATTTTATATAATTTCTAAGCTCTAGTAAAAAAGGAATATTGGTGCAGCGCACAACAAAAAAAGCAATCTTCGTTTTATATGTCGTTTCGTTTCTTTTTTTCCACAGCATCACACATGGACATGGATTTGGGTCTAATACACCGATACAACTAGGTAGCGGATCTTGGCAAACTATACATACTATTTGCTTACGCGCATTACATGATACAATTTCAGTTGCAAGTTATGATATACATACCTTTTGCAACGCCAATCAATATGTAATAACAGGAAGACGAAGCAAGTCAAATTGTTACATTCGACTCGGTTTTGATGTTGGATTTAATGATACCAGTCATGATGACATTATATGCACGCCCATGCAAGAGTTTTATATACCAGCAACTCATCAATGGATTCCCGCATACCTTCTCAAACCCGGTGATGCATTATTAACCAAAAATATGATTGCAAAACCAATCACATATAAGAAATTTGTTCCACAACCTCTCAGGATTTATACACTCGAAATACAAGAATCACACGCATTTTTTGTTGGTAAATATTCTATTTTGACTCACAACATTATTTTACCAATAGCCGCAAGTCTTGGATTCACCATTCCCTTTGGTAGCGTTGCAACAGGTGCAGTGGGCAGCTTTTTTGGCCCCATTGGTCTAATGGGTGGTGTTGTTCTTGGCGGTATAATTAGTATTGCAGCAAAAGCAATATATGAAAATCGAATACTAAGTTATAAAACACCGGTCTATAATATTGCCTCAATTAAAGCCTACTGCCATCATAAAGAAATTAATTCCACAATAAAACCTACCGGATGTTTTATTCCTGACCATGCAGCAAACACAACATACATACATGTAACACCCATAGAAAATCCGTTACCTCAAACAGCAATTGGCTGCATACAAATAGGCGTAATGCAAGAAAATCAAGTTGCAAAAGGCTGCAACAAAAATAACGAATTGGAAAAAACTAATAGTAATGGTTGTTTTCAGCCAGCTGAATATAATAATCAACCACTATTTAATACTCAAGACAAAGCATCTGTAACAGAAAACAATAAAATTCGCTATCAAGGCCCATATGTACGCAACTGGAAAGAATTTGAAGAAAACTGTCTTATTGGTCAACAATATGGAAAAAAGTTTATCAATACTGGTAAGCAAAACCCAAAAGATGGGGCCCCTATAAGACAATTATCTGAAGATATTCCAAAAACTGAAATGTTTAAAAAAGGATATCAGTTTGCACCAGACAGATTACACGGCGATCATTTTGAAGTCTGGGATAAAAATGGAAAATGGATTGGCGTTGCCAATCTGGATGGATCAAAGAATTACACAAAGTCTAACGCTGAAAAAAATCAACCTAAACGAAAATTAAACGATTAAAAGGAAATCATGGATAAACATCTAAAAGAAGTAGAAGATAGATTAGTACTAGCTAAGCAAAACTACCGAGGTCCATTTTGTTGTTTTAGTATGGACAACATGCTCGAAAATAGTGATCAACTTTACAATGTTGAATATAATCCCAAAGTACGAGAGTATTTCTTAAAGTCTTTAGAAGGACCATATATATGCACAATTGAATTTTGCCCATGGTGCGGAACTCAACTAATGAAAGAATTACGAGATGAGTGGTTTGATATCTTAGAAAAAGAATATGGATTAGATTTACCAGATATGCCCGAACAAAAAAAACTAATCCCTGCTGAATTCAAAACTGATGAATGGTGGAAAAAACGAAACTTATGAAACAAATAGAGGATAGATTAGCTCTAGCTAAACAAAATTATAAAGAACCACATTGTTGTTTTGTCATGGATTATTCTGTTGATAAATCAAATTCAGAAAATATTTCTCCTACGGATTATAGCCCCAAATTTCGAGAATATTATTTACAAGCAACCATAGGACCTGGTGGCAGACAAATTAATTTCTGTCCTTATTGCGGAGCTACATTACCTCAAGGGCTCAGTGATATGTGGTTTGATATTCTAGAAAAAGAGTATGGATTAGATTACCCATCATTTCCTGAACAAAAAAAGAAAATTCCTGCCGAGTTTCTAACAGACGAATGGTGGAGAAAACGAAAACTATAAACAAATGAGATAAAAGTTAACATCATAGGAAGAAAATATGCATGATAATATCAAGGAATTAAAAGCTCAATTTGAACTAGAACAACAAAATTATAAAGGACCATTTTGTTGTTTAGAAATGGATTCCATACTTGAAAATAGCAATCAGCTTTATAACGTTAAATACAATCCTAGATTACAAGAGTATTATCTAGAATCCATAGAAAAGCCATATATACGTACTTTTGAATTTTGTCTGTGGTGTGGATGTCAATTGCCAGAGGCACTAAAAGAGGAGCAATTTAATGCTTTAGGATTAGATTATCCATCTCTTCCTGTGCAACGATTAAAAGAAAAAATGACACAAATAAATGGAAATAATGAATATTTTATATGTTGTCCAGATATGAACTTTGTGTTGAATGATTCATTGTTTAATATCGAATATAACATTTCTATAAGAGAATACTATCTGAAGTCTGTACGAGAGTCATATATACGCACCTTCGAATTTTGTCCTTGGTGCGGATATCAGTTTATGTCAAATTTACGACATGTGTTATTTGATATTTTAGAGAAAGAATATGGGCTTAATCTACGCATACCCCAACACAGAGAAGAAATTCCTGCTGAATTTGAAACAGATGAATGGTGGAAAAAGCGAGGCCTTTGATTTCTCAACAAAGACTATAGCGACAACAACTTTTTGCTGTCGCTATAGTCTTTGTATACATTTTAATACGAACGAGCAACCAACACATCTTTTGTGCTTGGTTGTTTACAATGGAAGCATGTTGTAAAGGTAAGCCCTTCAATAATACAACGAATACTTGCTTTATATTGTTTCAGTTCCGCTTCGCATTCAGCTTTTTCGCACCAACTTGTTTGATAGAATTTTCCATCATTTTCCAAAGCTGGTCCAAAGTCAGCTAAGCTATCGCTTTTGTGACGCATACTAGCAACTTTGGCCTGAGCACGCTCAAAAAGAGTATTTTGAATAAGATCTAACAATTGTTGTATCTCAGCAACAATACCAGCCAATGGAATAAACTTTTTACCAAGGCCAATACGGTCAACAACAACTGCCTGGTTATTTTCTAAGTCTTTAGGCCCAATTTCAACACGCACTGGTACACCTTTAAGTTCCCATTTAAAGAACTTTGACCCAGGAGTTTTGCCATCTTCATCATCTATGTGTACACGTATGCCTTTTTCCTGAAGATTTCTTTGTAATGTTTGTACCGCTGTCATGATAGCTGAACTGTCTGTTCCTGATTTAAAGATAGGAATAATCACTACGTGAATTGGGGCTATTTTAGGAGGAAGGACTAACCCTTTTTCATCGCCATGCATCATAACGAGTGCACCAATCAAACGAGTTGTAGTACCCCAACTGGTTAAGTACGGATACGACTCTTTTTCTTGGCGATCCTGAAACTTCATCTCAAATGCATGAGCGAAAGATTGTGATAATAAGTGAGAAGTTCCCATTTGCAAAGCTTTACCATCAGGCATAAAAGCTTCAAAAGTCATTGTTTTTTCAGCGCCAGGGAATTTTTCATGTTCTGTTTTAAAACCAGTAGCAACAGGCACTGCAAGATAGTTGTGTGCAAGATTAACATATTCTGCGAGCATAGTTTTAACTTCTTCATACGCTTCATCATATGTTTCATGAGCTGTATGACCTTCTTGCCAAAAAAACTCGGTAGTTCGTAAAAAAGGCCTTGTGCGCATTTCCCAACGAACAACATTAGCCCATTGGTTAATTTTTATTGGTAAATCGCGCCACGAACGCAACCAACGAGCGAACATATAGTGAATAATAGTTTCTGAAGTTGGACGTATTACCAGTGGTTCTTCTAACTCTTTACCGCCTGCATGAGTTACAATAGCTAATTCTGGGGCAAAGCCAGCTACGTGCTGAGCTTCTTTTTTAAGAAAAGATTCAGGTATAAGCAAGGGAAAAGCGGCATTTTGATGGCCAGTTTCTTTAATACGCTTATCCAAAACATCTTTAATGTTTTCCCAGAGAGCATATCCATACGGTCTTATCACCATACAACCTTTTACCGGAGCATGATCAACAAGCTCAGAATCGTATATAACCTCATTATACCAACCGGAGAAATCTTGCTTTATATCAGGAAGTTTTTTCATAAAAAAGCTCACTTAGCGGTTTAAATTTATTAATTTTATGCTAGAATTATATTATATAGGCTAAAAAGTACAAAATCCACCTAGAAAAATGAGCATAAAGGCACTTTTGGTCTTATCAAGCCATTAAAGGGGATTCTCTGTGAATATCAAAAAAACTATTCTTGCTTACGTTCTCATAACAACTGTTGTAATGCCCACTTTGTGCATGCCACAAACAGTAACTCTCTTTTCTCACGGTATTGCTGATACGTGGAAACAAGTCCGTGGATACGCTAAATCATATACCAAAAAAGATATTGTTCATCACAATGACCGCTGCCTTATTAGTACACCCTTTGTGTCGTTCAATTATCCTGATGCAACCAATAGGTTTTACCGAGTTAACTATAACGAAACCAGTTTTGGACAAGAGAACGAAATTGGCCGCCTTCATAGTGCCTATCAACAAACATTATCCAAATTTGAAGATTGTGATGTTATCCTTTATGGACTATCTCGTGGAGCTTCCAATGTGTGTATCTTTGCAGGATTGAATCAATTAGACAATGTTAAAGCATTACTCCTTGAGTCTCCTTATTTTACCATGGGCGAAGTAATCGAAAGTATAATGATAAAGAAAAACCTTACATGGCTGCCTTTATCATATGGCGAAACTGTAGCAGAGTTTATTTTTAAGAAATATACGCGCTATGGTTATAGCCCTGCAAATTGTATTGAAAACATCTCTAAAGATATACCTATTTTTATAATTTGTTCAAAAGAAGACCATCTTGTTCCTTATTCAAGTTCGATTAATGTATACAAAAAATTAATTGAATCTGGACATAAGCACACCTATATTTTTATTACCGATCAGGGAAGACATGCTGCAATTTTGCAGGGACCTAATGGTGAAAAATATCAATGGGTTGTGAATGCATTTTATAAACGATACAATCTTCCGCATTGCCCTACTAGTGCTGCACAAGGCGAATCTCTTCTTGCCAATTGTCAACCAATATTTGTTTAAAAATTCCTATTCATGACATCCCTTTATTTTTGGTTATAAAAGTACTTTTTCACAGTCATAAACTGTATATCTACTTCTTTTAAATCTTGTTTTTAAAAAAAATATTTATTCATTCTGTTGATTTTATAAAATAGTTTTTTGTACAATTGAAATTGAAGTAAGTATAAGGTTGAGTACAAACCAAAAAAGGAGTCACTATGGTAGTTAAGAAAGCGAAAAAAGCTGTAGCGAAAAAAGCTACTGCAAAACGTAAGCCAGCTAAAAGAAAAGCTGCTGCAAAACGTAAACCAGCTAAAAAAGCAGGTGCTAAACGCAGAGTAGCGAAAAAAGCTACTGCGAAAAAACGTAAGCCAGCTAAAAGAAAAGCTGCTGCAAAACGTAAACCAGCTAAAAGAGCAGGTGCTAAACGCAAACCAGCTAAAAAAGCGGGTGCTAAACGCAAACCAGCTAAAAGAGCAGGCGCAAAACGTAAGCCAGCTAAAAAAAGAGCTGCTGCTAAAGGTATAATGGCTAACATCGCTGAAGCTATTAGCCATATCGGAGAACCTAAACGTAAACCTGCTAAACGCAGAATGACTGTAAGAAGAGCTGCTAAAAAATCTGAGTAGTTCTTGCCTCTATCAAGTAAAAAAAACTAGGGCTTTCTTATGGAAAGCCCTAGTTTTTTTTTATATCACTAATTATTTTTATGAAACTTTAAGCAATTCCACATCAAAAATAAGGTTTGCGTTTGCTGGAATAACTGAACCAGCACCACACGCGCCATACCCTAATGCCGATGGAATATAAAGACGACGTTTTTCGCCAATCTTCATAGTCATAACCCCTTCATCCCATCCCTTGATAACCTGTCCAATACCTATCTGAAATTCAAATGGCTTACCACGATTGTAGCTGCTATCAAATTGTTTACCAGGCTGACCATTAACATCAAGCCAACCAGTATAATGAACAGTTACTAATTTTCCAGCATTTGGACTGGCACCAGATCCTTCTTGAAGAACTTCATATTCCAAACCAGAGGCTGTTTTTGTACGTGTCATTTTGTTACTTCCTAATTGTGTTGTTTTGTTGTTGTTTACTATGTTTTTTGTGTTTTTACAATGTACAAGTAAAAAAGCGGTTGCTACCGTTAAAGAACAAACTACTACTAATCGCTTCATATTCTTCCCTTTAAAAAAGTTAATAATTGCTGATTATAGCAGTTTTTTTACTTGTGTTAAATTTTATAAGCCTTTTTCTTCAAACGCAATCGGCCTTTTCTCGTGAAACAGATAAAGCCCTAAAACAACAAAACTTATTGTCGCAAAGAAATGCCAGGTGACCTGTTCGCCTAGAAATATCCAGCCAAGTAATGCCGCAAAGAGCGGCGTCATAAAACCAGCGAATGATAAGAAGGTCGCAGAATAGCGGGATAATAAGTAACCATAAAGGTTATAGCAAATAATATTGGCAATAATAATAAGTGCTAAGCTATACGCACCCAACATGATAAGATTTTCACCAAAGGTACCATAATATACCGCGAGTGTTTCATGTGCTGTTGGAACATTTTTAATCGTTGGCCAGCCTTCCTTAACCAGCGAAAGCATCAGAGCCAATATTCCTCCTCCGGTCATTCCAATACCATTGATCATAATAAATGAGTATCCCTTATAAATAAGATCTTTCATAACCATCCAGCCATATGCACTGGAAATAACTGAAGCGATCAATGCTATTTCGTAGCAAGATATAAAACCAAGATGCCAACCTATTGTTTCTAGTGGAGTTTGCGCAATTAAGATGGGAATAAAACCTAAAAACCCTATTGCCAGACCACACAATTGCCGATACGATAACGTTTCTGCAAACAAAAAGTACGAAAAAATAGCCGTAATAAACGGCGATAGATTATATAAAAGACAAGTTTTAGCTGAAGTTACATATTCCAAGGCCCAAAATTCAAGCGTATATGCGCAAAAAATATGAAAAACTATAATGCGTAAGAACAAAGAATAATCGTAGGTATTGATTATAATTTTTCGCTTTGCAATAAGACGATAATATGCAAGGAGCAGGCTACCACCAAAAATCATACGCATTCCAATGAATAAAAATGGCGGTACATATGATAATGCAGCTTTGCCGAGCGTAAACGTACTGGCAAAAAGTAAATAGAGTACAATAACGAGAATCATAAATATAAACTCTCTAGGTATAATTAGACAACTGATAAATTATTAAAATTATATCACATCTGTTGCTTTTTTTAAATAATTTTTGTGATAGTAAGTATGATTATGTATATCTGTATTTAAAAGATGTAGATGGGGGGCGATATGAATTATGTAAGAACGATTCTTATAACTACTCTCTTGCTCAGCATATATAATCTTTATAATGCAGAGTTTTCTACAGATATCCAAGTACCCCCACTTATTGAACAATCAACTTTTGCTGAAGAAGAAATTCCATCAGAAGATACATCAAAACAAGAAACTGAGATCGAAGAAAAAAATGAACTGCAAAATTGGAATGATCATCTTGAGCTTTTAACTACTGACGGTGAGTATTGGGATAAAGAGAACAATATTCCGAGTGATGGATGGAAATCTACAGCCTTTGATTTGGCTGAAAAAGTTCTTAAGAAAGATATAAGTCTTGCCGAAACACTTAAATCAGATTTTCTTGAAGCTATTCAGAGCAAAGTAACGCTAGAAAAAGGCAATCAGCTCATTGAAGAATTTGATGCTATAATTAAAAAACTGTTGGCACAACTAGAAACTGAGAAAAAAGAAACAGTTATACCAGCTCCAGTAGTACCAGAAATAGTTACTCCAGAACCAGTCAGCCAACCTGAACCACTCCCACAACCAGAAACACCTGCTGCACCACAAGAAAACACAAGCACAACACAAACACCAGAACAAGCACCTAAAGATTTAAGCACTGAATGGAAAAATCAACTTAAAGAAGTGAAACAATCGGGTGAAAATTGGCTACAATTTTATGACATTCTCAATAAAACATGTGATATTGCAAAGCAAATACTTATATCCGAGCCTCGCAAGCAACAAACTCTACAAGCAGATTTTTATGACGCTCTGCAAACACGTGCTATAGCAGGAAAAAAGCTTTTTTCGCTTAACTCTGATCAAACTATGACTTTCTTCAATAACTCAATCGGCATTTTTAGTCCAGAAGAACAATCTTCATACTATCAACAATCGCAACAAGAAGCACTTGCTCTGCAAGAAAAATATGCTAAAGAAGATGCTCTTGCAAAAGAAGAACAAGAAAAACAAAGACAAAAAGAAGAACAAGAAAAAATGAAAATCTTAGCTGCTTTTACCAAATTAGAAGAAGAAGGAAAAGTAAGCAAATCACAAGTGCATGCAGTAGTAACAGAATTAGAAAAAATGAAACTAGCAATGGCTCAAAAAGATGCTGAAACTAAAAAACAAATAAAAGAAGCACGTGAAGCCCTTGCCAAAAATATGGAACAATTAGCAGCAGCGCAAAAAGCTCCTGCTGAAAAAGGAATATTATCAACCTTCACTGAAGCTGTCAGTAACTGGTGGTATGGACCTGGCGACCAAAAACCAGCCGGATTATCAGCAGAAGATCAAGAAAAACTTCTTGCCGTTATGCCACAAGGAGCAAGAGAAAGATTTAAAGATTTTCAAAATATACTGCTTAATTTTAATGCAGCGAAATACTGGAATCAACAAGATGAATTACCTAATAAAATTTGGGTCAAAGAAATGCAAGGAATAGTTAAAGATCTTGTAACAAAACATCAGATTATTTCTCTCCCTGAAGTATCTACTATTGTTCAAACAGTTTTGATATCAGCAGAGAAAATGTCACCTGCTAATATCAAGAAAACTATAGATATAATTGGAAAACCGGTAAAAGATGAACAAGCAAAACAACAACGTCAAGAAGCTGCAAAGCAACAAAAAATACAAGGAATAAAAGACAAAAAAGAACAAATCCTTCTTGCGCAACAAAGAAAAAAAGATGAACAAGAACGAAGAGAGCAAGAAATAAAAAAACATGAACAAGTCAAAACATCATATAAAGATGAAAAAAAACAATGGTATGACTTATTGGAACAAGTTGCTCAGAATAAACAAGCAACAATAGACGCAAATCATGCTCGTACGCAAGAAGCTATTCAGAAATCACAAACTCTATTAAATCTTGCAAGCAATATTCCAACAAAAAATAAGGCTGCTATTTCGCAAAAATTAAAACAAAAATTTAGTGTTGCTCTTTTGGAACAACAAAAAAATAATGTTGGTCCAGTAAATATTTACCAGACCATGGATTTATTTAATAAAGAAATTAATAAGATGTTTGATTAGCTCATCATTTCATTATTTATTAACGGCTGTTAATGTTTATCAATGATTTTTCAATAAAAAGTACCTTTTTATCAGTTGGATTGTTGTCTTTTTCCACAATAATAAAGAAAGGATCTTTTTGAAAAATTTCCTTCCGCCACCTCTTTGCTGAAGACAAATCATAAGTTTTCTTATCATCTGAATTTTCTGACAATTTCAATTTTAATGTATAAGAATAACTATAAAAAGATTTCTCTTTCCGCTTTCCGATACGATGAGAAGTATAGAACACCTCAGCTACATTACGAAGTGCACAATTCATTTTTTGTAATTGGAGATAAACAGGAGAAAGTTGTTTTTCCACAGCAATTATTTTATAAGAATCATCTATAAATTTCGCCAAAGGAACTTCATCCATGGCATGCATCATAAATATCGAACAGCTGAATAAGAGATAAGAAGCTACTATTTTTTTCATGTTATTATATTTATTTATTGATTATGTTATTTACGTATTAATCGTCTTCGCCATCAACCTGCAAATCATTATCGATGATCATCACGCGTTGTATTTTGACAGCTTTTCCTGTTGCAGTATCAACTTCTATCCAAGCACCGGATATAACAATAGGAACCGATGAATCTGGAACAAATCTTACCGGCAAGGCAGTCAAAAAGTTATGAATAATTGGTTCTTTTTTCATTCCAAGCATTGAATTGAATGAACCAGTCATACCAAGATCGGTAATATGGGCAGTTCCGCCAGGTAAAATACGCTCATCTGCTGTCTGAACATGCGTGTGCGTACCAACAACACCACTGACACGACCATCAAGAAAAAATGAAAGAGCCATTTTTTCTGATGTTGCTTCTGCATGGAAATCAACAAAGATTATGTTTGTTTTTTCCTGCAACTGATTGATAATAGCATCTGCTTTATAAAAGGGACAATCAATAAGTTCCTTCATAAAAACACGGCCTTGTAGATTAATAACACCAACACGGTGTCCTTCAACCATAAAGGTTGTTACACCAACACCTGGAGTTGCCGCAGGAAAATTTGCCGGACGCAATAAATTGCTGTGTTCATCAAGATACGGATAAATTTCTTTATGTTTCCAGATATGATTACCACTGGTGATAACATCAACACCATTATGCTCAAAAAAACGAACATTTTTTGTGGTAATACCACGGCCATGTGCGCAATTTTCACCGTTAACAATCACCGCATTAATATTATGCGCACGCTTTATCTTATCAATATGTTTTTGGAATATTGCTCGACCAGCAGCTCCAACAACATCTCCAATCAATAATACTCGTAATGTATCCATCTTTACCTTGCATATTCAATTGAACGTTTTTCACGAATAACATAAACTTTAATTTGTCCAGGGAACGTCATTTCCTGCTCAATTCTACGGGCAAGGTTGTGAGCAAGTAGATTTGCCTGTTCGTCATTAAGACTATCTTCTTCTACAATAACACGTATTTCGCGACCAGCCTGAACAGCATATACTTTTTTAACACCATCAAATGAAGATGCTATTTCTTCCAATTTTTCTAAGCGTTTAATATACGCAGTTAATGTTTCTCTACGAGCGCCAGGGCGTGATGCTGAAATAGTATCGGCAATTACAACAATAATTGCATAGATCGATGCAAATGGTACTTCTTCATGATGGGCAGCAATAGCGTTGACGACTATTGCATTTTCGCCACAACGTTTTGCAATATCAGCACCGATTGAAGCATGCGGTCCTTCTATTTCAGCAGTAACTGCTTTACCAATATCATGCAACAAACCAGCTCGTAATGCTAATGTGCCATCAAGACCTAATTCTTCAGCAATCATGCGTGCAAACACGCCAACTTCTTTACAATGCACTAACACATTTTGGGAATAACTTGTTCTAAAATGTAATTTACCAATGAGTGTGATAATTTCGGGATGAATGCCTTGTAAATTAAATTCAAGAACCGCATTTTTACCATATTCCTGAATAATTTCTTCAATATCTTTTTCGCATTGAGCAACAGTTTCTTCAATACGCGTTGGATTGATTCTTCCATCGGTAATGAGTTTTTCTAACGTACGCACCGCAACTTCACGACGTATGGGATTAAAACCAGAGACAGTTATATCTGGAGCTTCTCCAATGATAAACTCCATTCCTGTAGCCATTTCCAACGCTTTAATATTTCTTCCTTCTTTTCCAATAATTCTTCCCTTCATTTCTTCATTGGGAAGATGGACTATTCCGGATAAATAAGGAGCTACAAGATCTGCCGTATATCGCTGCATAGCGCTTACAAGAATGTTAGTTGCACGTTCTTTTGAAGTTTGACGAGCTTCTTCTTCAACCTTTTGTACATATTTTTGACTAGCAAGACGCACTTCGGCTTCGATTGTTCCAAATAATGCATTTTTTGCATCATCTTTTGACATGCTGCTTACATATTCTAATTTTGTTATAAGCTCGCTATAGAGGTTTTTTACTTTGGTATCGTTAATACGAACGGCATCTTCTAGCCGAGACAAATTACGTTCTTTTTGTTGTAACTCAATACGTAAATCATCCAACTGTACTTCACGTTTTTCTAGATGTTCAGATTTTGTATTTAACTTTGTTTGGAGACGATCAATTTCAATGCGTTCACGTTTAAGTTCTAATTCAAACTCTTTTCTTTTATGATACATTTCATCTTTAATTTTTATTAAAGCTGCTTGTTTTTCTGCATCAATATCACGCTTTGAATTCTTTAAACGATCTTTAGCATCATTCAGCAACTCGGATGCTGCTGCACTTTTTCTATATGCAAGCAACAGAAAAACTAATGCCGCACCGAAAATGGCGACACTAGCTCCTATAAAAAGAATAGACATATCCATCATGAGCATTCCTAAATGCTAGACAAGCTTTGTGCTTGTAGCGTAATTAACGATAATAAAATTAGTGCTAAAGCAGAATGTAAGCTTACACTAATGGAATGCACACAAGAAGAAGATTACTTTTACAAATTTAATAACGAAAGTTCTTGATCAATATAATTTTCTAAAGCAACTATTTTTTGTTCTTTATTGCTATGTTCACGTTCGCAATGTAGCAACTTATTTGCAATACGCAACGCTGATAATACTGCTATTTTTTTTACATCAGTAATAGCAAAATGATGGCTAATTTCTTTCATTGTAAGATCTACCATTTCTGCTGCCCTTAATACAAGTGCCTCAGTTTCATCGCTAGAAAGAACATAGTGCTCTTCAAAAATTTGTACTTTATAACTCTTTTTTTCATTCATCATGGTTGATTTTCATTCTCAACAATTGAATCTATACTCTTTATTAAGTCATCAAGAACCAGGCGTGTCATAGAACGTTCTTCTGTGAGCTCCTGAACATGGCCAGTTTCTTTTAGTATTGATTTTTCTATTGTGTTCAATTGGAAAGTCAATTGTGCATTACCTTCAGCAAACTTTTCATTCTCTACTTTTAATTCAGCAATTTCGCTTTTTAACGAATCATACTTTGACTGCAAGGCATCATGTTTCTGTTTCATGTCTTTAGCTAATGCAATCAAAGTTTTTATTTTTTCTTCTAGAACTAATACTACTTCCATAAGTCTCCTTTTTTTTAACCCCAAGTTCTTATCCCGGCTTTCAGTTTTTCTTCACCCGGGCACCCAATACAGAGCGGAGCGAGAATTGGGTCAATCAGAACAACTAGGCAGATATTCATTTCTGGAAGTTAGTCTAATGATTCATAAAAAGCATTGTCAAGAAAACTATTGTTTAGTTATCTCAACAATCTTAGAAAACGCAGCCGGCTCAAATATTGATAATTGACTAAGCATTTTTCTATTTAAGTCGATATGTGCAACCTTGAGACCATGAATAAATTTGCTATACGATGTTCCATGAGGTCTCACTGAAGCTGTGATACGAGAAATAAAGAGTGAACGCATATCACGTTTATAAAGTTTTCTGCTTTTAAAGGCAAAAGCCCACGCACGCATCAATGTTTCATGAGCTCTTTTGAAAATATTTTTGCGTTGCCCCCAAAAACCCTTAGTTTGCTTTAATAAGCGTTTATGTCTTTTTTTTGTAGCTATACCGCGTTTAACTCGTGACATTATTAATCCCTAAATTAATTATTAATTATATTTATTAGTATGGTAGTAAAAGTTTAATTCCAGGCAAATCTGCTGCAGAAAAATAGGTCGCTTTACGTAATTGACGATTTGTTTTAGCATTTGCTCTAGTCATCAAGTGGCGTCTAAACGCCTTACCACGTTTAATTCTAACGATTTTTCCACCTGTTTTTGAAAAACGTTTCTTTGCAGAAGAATTTGTTTTCATTTTAATTTTGGTCATCTTTGCCATTGATCATCCCTGATAGTATGTTTATTTTAAATAATAAATACGTGACCACATTTTACCCATTTTTGAGTCTTGTTCTTGCATAAGATTGTCTGTCCAATCATGCCCTTCAAAACTCTTTTCTATTTTGGCAAAAAGCTCTGATCCACGTGCGTCTTTAGTTGCTATTTCTCGACCTCTAAATGAAAGCGTTATTTTTACGCGCTTTCCTGTAGTTAGAAATTGTACGGCTTGCTTAATTTTTGTTTGATAATCATGCTCGCCGATCTTGGGACTCATTTTTATTTCTTTTATCTGAATAACTTTTTGATGCTTTTTAGCTTCAATAGTTTTCTTTTTCTTTTCGTATAACACTTTGCCAAAATCCATGATTTTAACAACGGGTATACCATCTTTACCGCTTTGTGCTATTAACACAAGATCAAGTCCCGCTTCTTCCGCCTGGCGTAAGGCCTGACTTCTGCTTATAGTACCAATATTTTCGCCATCCTGCGTTATAAGTTGAACGCTTTCAGCACGAATTTGCTGATTAATTAACTGACCGGTTTCTTTTTTATCTTTCAACATGGACCTTTTTCTCTATTACTCAAACTCTGCTTGCGTATCATTTTCTTTTATTTGAACATTAAACTCCGGTACAACCAGAGCATTTTTTTCAGCGACAATTGCCTCAGAGACTTTTGCATACACTGCATCAAACGCTTCCGGTGCTTTCAAGTACTGTAACACTTGATCGCGACCTTGAGCTATTTTGTTATCATTAAATGCAAACCATGAACCTGATTGCACAATAATTTTAAAGTGTAGGGCAGCATCAAGAAGATCAAGCTCCTTACTGATACCTTCACTAAATAATAAATCGACTTCAACTTGTTTAAACGGAGGAGCAACTTTGTTTTTTACAACACGTACTCGCACACGATTACCAATGTTGACGTCGTTTTTCTTAAGACTCGCTATTCTACGAACATCAAGCCTAACTGAAGCATAAAATTTTAACGCGTTACCGCCAGTTGTTGTTTCTTTGTTTGCAAAAGGCATAGCACCAATATTTTGTCGAATTTGGTTAATAAAAATAAGTACTGTTTTCGACTTGTGAATTACAGGAGTTAATTTACGCAGCGCCTGAGACATAAGCCTTGCCTGAAGTCCCATGTGAGAATCTCCCATGTCACCTTCAAGTTCAGCTTTTGGAACTAAAGCAGCAACTGAATCAATTACTATAACATCCACAGCTCCTGACCGAACGAGCATTTCTGTAATATCAAGTGCTTGTTCGCCGTAATCCGGCTGAGAAATAATCAATTCATCTGCATCGATACCCAAATTCTTGGCATAGGTAACATCAAGAGCGTGTTCTGCATCTATAAATGCACAAATACCACCACGTTTTTGAGCTTGAGCTATAACATGCATAGCTAATGTTGTTTTGCCAGAAGCTTCTGGCCCAAATATTTCAATGATCCTGCCAACTGGCAATCCGCCTATTCCAATTGCTCTATCAATCAATATAGATCCTGTTGAAATAGCTTCTATATTATTGTTTTGAGACTCTCCAAGCTTCATAACGGCACCACTGCCATATTGCTTATCTATTTGGGAAAAAGTTACCTCGAGCATCTTCTTTTTCATCGATTGCTCGGCCTGGCGCTTGTCTCTTATGCTCTCTTCTTGAGATGCAGATGTTGTTGATGTTGTTTTTCTTTTCATTCTGAATATTCTTCTTCAGTTATTTGTGTTAACTCGTTAGTTTCTATTGTAGCATTTCTATGCAAAGAAGCAACAACGCTCTCTATTTGCATCTTCATACGATTTGATTCTAAATGGGGCAATATCTCGGTTTGTGCAGAAATAAGGTCATTTTGGTCATATTCCTCGATAGCATCTACTTTTATCAAGAAGCTGACCCTTTCACCACTGTGAACAAAGATAGCTCCAGACTTATCAAATCCAAGCATTGCCTTTGCCGGAAGACCTTTTTTATCAAGTTCTTGAATCTTTTTACTATCGTTCGGTTGTATCATATCTGTGTGATGTAAAGATGCACCAAATTCCTTAGCAAGCTGATCAAAAGAAGACTGAGTTGCGGCTTTTTTTGCTTCTTCTACGGCACTTATCATTGCATCATACGCTCGTTCTTCATAAAGATCGCCTTTAACAACATCTTTAATTGAATCAAACTCTGGTAAGTTGCGTTCTGCAATATTTGTTAATAAAACAACAAATCCAGTTTCGCCCTCTACAAAAAAGCCATATTCATCTTTTTTCAACCCAAAAAACTCCTTGGAAAGGCGTGTATCATTTTTGATAACACCAAGCGCCATCTCTTTTTTGCCTGTTTTTTGAGCAATGAATGCTTCTATTCCCTGTGCATCGCCTTGTGTCACAATGGCTTTTATATCTTTAACAAAGCTCTTCTTAAACTGTTTTTCTGCCAGGATAGTTTTCATTTCACTTCTCACTGCAGAAAGCGGTTTGTATGTGCGTGGAATTCGTCTGACTAACTGAACGATGACTTTTCCATCTTTAGTTTCTATTACCGATGAAATTTCACCTTCTTTTTGTAAAAGGAATGCTTCTTTTTCAAAATCACCTTTTTTCTCTCCACGAGCAAATGGTTTTAATAATTCCCATTTTTTTGCCCATGACGAATTTGGATCATTTATTATTTCTTCTTTTACCCTTTCGAGAGTTACATCAGGGTACTGAGACAATTGTTTTTCAGTAATTTGTCGCACTTCTACTTTAATAGGATCAAGCACATATTTGCTTGCCTTATTATCTTCATAATATTCACTTATTTGTTCTTCAGAAATAGAAGCATTGTAATTGCGTGCACCAAACTTCCAAACAATACCGTCTCGTTTTTCTGGCACCCAATAGCGACGACGTTGAATATTTTCTTTATCATAAAATACGCGTGCATCTTCATCACTGATCGCATTTCTTTTTTCTGCTGACAAAAATGAATCAAATGAAAAAGTAAGATACGAAAATTGTTTGCCAAGATTATTTACTATAAATTCCTGCTTAATGTCAAAAGAAGGAATATATGCTGATAGTGCAACAAACTGCATAGCTTGTAACTGAGCAAGGCTTTGTTCGATTTTATTTTCAAATTCTTTAATAGAAATGCCTTTGTGTTGTAAAAACATTTTGAGTTTGTCAGGATTGAGCGCTCCTGTTTGTTCAAAAATAAATGGTGGCAATACTCGTTGTAAATGGCGACGTGCAAATTGTGCATCATTAATGCTTTCTGCGATGTAATCTGCGTGAACAGATATTCCCAATTCTTTCACCAATTGGCCCATCAATGTTGTTTTAACAAGAACGTCAAATGCTAATGATTTTGGATCGCTTGGCCAACCCATTGCTTGGAATAAAAGATCTGCGTATTGCCCATACTGAGCACGAACTTGTGCAAGAAATTCACTTTGCTCAGCAATTTCGCGTGCAAACTCTTGATACGATACTTTTTCACCATTGACTTGTAATGCCCATGATGCACCAGCTCTCTCTTGCCTCATCAGTGAAGGTATAGAGATCATACCTGCACCTAAAACTACAACAATAAAAAATGCAACATAACGAAACGTCGAATGTTTAATCTGGTTGCGAATAGTGATAATCATACCATATACCTTTCTTTGGACTCTTTTTTATTTAAAAAACTAACACGTGCGTATGCTTGCATCTTTAATATTTTCTTCTCTTGTGATCCTATCAACCAATTCTGATAAATCATTTTTATTGGCATATGCAGGAGTTACTACCTGATACCAATAAGAAGTACGACCTTTTACCGTTTTACTTACTCGTTTTTTTATTTCTGTATCAATGCCTTTTGATGCAAGTTTTTTTACAAAAAGTTGTGCCGCTTTTTCCGTTCCAAATCCTATCAATTGCGCATAATAGTGTGCTGATGATAATTCCTGAGAAGATGATATTTCTTGAAACTCAGTATTATCCGATTCAACAACTGCTATTTCTTGATTGATAGATTGGGGTACTTCAACAATATCTGCATCTGTTACCAACAAAGTGTTTGTCATTGGCTGTTCATTTTCTTGCGCAGTTGCAAGTACTGATGTGTAAATTTGATCTGCAAAAGCTTCTTGTTGCACTTTTTCAGAAAATTGTTCGACTACATTTTTTTTACCCAAAAAATATCCGGTCATAAAAATGCAAAACGATATAAACAACAATCCAGCCACTATAAAACTCAGTTGTCTGTTTGGTACAAATAGGCCCTGATTATTTGAGCAATGACATGCTTGTTCATTTGTTTTCTTAAAAGAATCTTCCCATTTATTCATATTTTTTACCTAACGCAACAACAATCGTTTTAACAGTTCATTAAGATATAAATGAATTTTTACATTCGTCAAGTTTACTACCTCAAGGCATCCTATGCTTGTACTAGTATACTGCTTTTCTTTTTTAATTTCACGCTCTAACTTACGCCAAAAGGTAAATTGTCGTTTTGCGTACTGTCTTGTTCTGGCACGTATAGTATCTACCATATTGGAAAACGTGGTTGCAGTTTTTTCACCTGATACATAATCAAATATTTCGCTGTATCCAATAAGGTTTTTATTTTGAATAAAATCTTTCCATGGTGTATTGATAAGATTTTCTGCCTCTTGTATCCAGCCACAATCAAACATTTCTAGCACACGTTGATTGATACGATTTTTTAATTCCTGACGATCGCGTTCTACAAAAAGCAACATATAATCTGCTTCTGGTTTGTACACGGGAGCATACGATGAGGGTAATTTTCCGGTAGCATGCCAAATGCTTAATGCACGCTTGATACGGTATTCATCTGCTTTATCAATATGTAATGCTCGTTGTGGATCAATAACATAAAGTTCTTGCCACAGATTTGTGCCTTTGGGATATACATGCGAAATGTCTTTGTCTTCTAGTGCAACTTGGGGAGGAAACAGCAGAGCATGCAAGTAAAACCCAGAGCCTCCAACAAGAATAGGAAGGTTTCCACGTTGTATAACTTCTTGTACTGTTTTGTATAATAAGACGCGATACTCACTCACGGTATAATTGGCAGGAGTATCAATAATATCAAAAAGATGGTGTGGTACTGGACTGTGTTTCCAATCCGGTTTTGCTGTACCAATAGAAAGAGGGGTATAAAATTGACCTACATCCATGTTAATAATCTCAGATGGCATGCGTTCAGCTATAGCAAGAGCCATATCAGTTTTGCCAACCCCAGTAGGTCCGTAGATGATGAGCATAAATGGGCGATCTATTTTGTTCTTCATACTATATAAGCATACACGAAAGTTACCAACTTATTAACCCCAGCTTCTAACCCAATCTTCACTTCGTTTCAATTGGGTACCCGGCAGAAGTGAAGATTTTGGTTAAAGGCTGGGGTTATAAATGTACGCTACAAAGTTTTAACAAAGCACGATTCATTATTGTGTTTTACTTTGTATCCAACTAAATCTTTTAGTTGTTTAGCCGCATCAGCAACTCCTACTTTAGTAACAATTGAGATCTCTTCGATGAGAAGGCTTTCTGTTTGCTGCAACAAACTTTTTTCACCAAACGAAAGCTCTTTATTAACTTCAATATGTCTTAGGTCTCTATAGATTGCGCATAATTCTAATAAATTGCCACTGCGAAGTTTTCCTTGATATTCTTTATTACGCTTGTTCCAATTACTGACTGCAGCATCAAGCTGCTTGGCAATTACTGGTTGCGCCAATATTTTAAAAATATCATTAATATATTCAGCAGAACTGAGGGGTCTAATTCCCACAGCGCTAGCATTATCTGTTGGGACAAGAATTGTCATATCTTTATTAAGAAATCGTAGTTCAAAGAATTGTAATAAACGGCCTGCGATTTTTTTTTCGATAACACAGCTGATAATAGCCACCCCGTGACCGGGGTACACAACTTTCTCATTGCGAGCAAACATAGCTACCCTTTCATAAAAAGGTAAAGCTTCTCGCAAGAAGAGTTTTATACACAGTTAAAATCTTAACACACATTTACAAAAATTTTAAGTACCAATATTCAGGAGTAACTTATTTTTCGGAACACACAAAAAATCACAAACAAAAACACTGCGTGGAGAAAAGATTTTATCTTTTACCATGCAGCGTATATAATAATTATTTTTTATATACTAGGTCAAAATTACTTGTGTTTTTTCTTTAGCGCTCGTTAATTATCAATTAGAAGAGAAATGCAATTGAAAGTTTTTTACTTTTGACATGCAAAAACTTCCAATTCGAATCCTAATTATATTTGCTAGTGTTTTGTTTCTTCTAAAGTTCTGCATCCGTGTTTTTTGCATAAGACAAGAAAACTCGTTTCCCATTCTGATGAATAGCTTCCGAAATCTAGTCGACAACCGCGGTGCTTAAGGCCATTATTAGCAAATTCTCCAAGATAATTGATATGAAGTTCAAGATCATTCATGATTGGTCCCTTGGGATAGTCGGGAAATACGTATAAAGAGCATTTAAAGAAACAGAAATTCTTACAATCAAAAGGATCTTCTTGCAGCAAAAACTCGAACGCCTTCTTACTATTTTGTTCCATTGCTCTTTTTAACCATGTAGAATAAGCAACATATTACCCTCACAAAGACCACGAGCATTTTTAATTTTTTTATGCACCAAGTGTCTGTTCATTAATCGACACGTTGCATCCAATTTGTCAATGACGTTTTTGCCGCTTTCACCAATTTTCAACAATATTTCCAACGGAAGCGGAACATTCTCAAGGGCACAATCCTCAGATGGTCTAGGTTCTATAAGTTTTATATTATTTCGTTGATTTTCCAGATCTTGTTGCATCCGACTAAAAGCTTTCCTTCTAGCAACTTTCATTTCTGGAGAATTCTTGAGTTTTGCTTTGCGAGACGGTTTATAATAAGGCATCATTCCAAAAGATGTGTTGCAAGCTGAAATCATCAGCACAATAACGCTCATTTTCATCATAAGTCTATTCATAATAACCCCCTGAATTCAGCAATAGGGCTCTTTGGTTCATATTGAGCAAAAAGGCCTTTATTAAATCTTACATGTTATTATACAGAAATTGCTTAATAGCACAAATGGTAATAAATTATAAGAAAAAGAGATGGAATCAATGGTAGAAAAAACAGAGTAGCGCTTTGCAGACAAAAAACTTGCTCAATTGCCACAAGGGCCGCTGTTTCCCTTTTAAGGAATCTTAGATATAAAAAAACAAAAGTGTTTTTCAAAAACGAATAAACAACATTAACTCATGCAAAATTTGATGATGATTATGCTAAGAAATTAACTGAATTTTATCTTAAATCGCAAACGCGTTAATTGGTACGATCCCCTTTTGCATGTGCGGGCGTGGCGTCCAATTGGTAATTGTTCTTATGTGTTTATACGCGTACATGTGTTGCATAGACTTTTTCCTTTTTCTTTTACTCATAATCTTGCGTATACCAATCCCCCTTTTAAGCAACAAACTTCGCAGTAAAACTTTTTTAATCTTTCTTCTTATATGTCTTAGTGCTTTTACTTATATAGAGACAGTCCTTAGTTCTTACTTATATAGTTCTTATATATTCCTATGTCCCTATAATTCCTATAATTCCTTATTCCTTCTTTCCTTCTCTTTTACTATCTTCCCTTATCCGTTTGCTTCTTATCCTGAATTCCCCCTTCCTATCTTATAACGGAGTCTTGAGGCCCCCGCCTGCGTTGTTTTCCACAAAGAAAAGGCGGGGGGCCGAGGACGGAGTGCCGGGTGCCCGCGGGTGTTCGCAGAGCGGAAAATAACAAAGATAAGGAAAAAAGGCGTATAAAGTTGTTTGCTTTGCCCGGCACTCCGTCAATTATCCGACATGTATAATAAAAACATCCGAACTGCGCTTCAATTGCTGCTAACATCAGGATCAAAGAGCACCCTTCTGCCGGCCCAAGATGATAAAATCTTAGCGTATACCACTAATATTTTTTGAGTTAGCAGTTGACAGGGTAAGTTTTTTTGTTATCCTATAAAAAGAGCTTGAAAAAAGCACAATTACATGGCACTATGAGCACTCGACCGAAGATCCTACGCAAAAAAGCCATGAAAATTAGGCCAATATCGTATAAACATACAACCAAAAGGATGAAAGATGGCAAAAATAATTGGTATCGATTTAGGTACAACTAACTCGGTAGTAGCATTCATGGAAGGCGGACAAGCCAAAGTAATACCTAACAAAGAAGGTTCAAACACAACTCCTTCTATCGTAGCGTATACAAAAGATGGTAGCCGTTTAGTTGGTGTCTTGGCAAAACGTCAAGCAGTAACAAACCCAGAAAACACACTCGCTTCAGTAAAACGTTTCATTGGCGCAAAATACGAAACAGCTGCAAAACAAGCTAAAAACGTTTCATACAAAATATCTCGCAGCGACAATGGCGAAGTAACTATTGAAGCACAAGGCAAGAAATTTACACCACAAGAAATCTCTGCAGCAGTATTAACTTACCTCAAACAAACAGCAGAAGATTACCTTGGACAAAAAGTAACAGACGCAGTTATCACTGTTCCCGCATACTTTAACGATGCGCAACGTCAAGCAACAAAAGATGCTGGTCGCATTGCAGGTCTTGATGTTAAACGTATTATCAACGAACCAACAGCTGCAGCATTAGCATATGGTGCCGATAAAAAAGGCAACTCAACTATTGCAGTGTTTGACTTTGGTGGTGGTACATTTGACGTTTCAATCTTAGAAATTTGCAACGGCGTTATTGAAGTTAAATCAACAAATGGTGACACCATGCTTGGTGGTGATGACGTTGATCATAAACTTATCGACTTCTTAGTAGAAGAATTCAAACGCGAACAAGGCATTGATTTAAGCGCAGATAAAATGGCATTACAACGTCTTAAAGAAGCTGCTGAAAAAGCGAAAATTGAACTTTCATCAATGTTAGAAACAGAAATCAACTTGCCGTATATTACTGCAGATGCTTCTGGACCTAAACATTTTAACACTAAAATATCACGCGCTAAACTTGAATCACTCTGCGCAGATATCTTTGCTCGTTTAATCAAACCATGCACACAAGCATTGTCTGATGCTAAATTAACAACTAAAGATATTAACGAAGTTATTCTTGTTGGTGGTTCAACACGTATCCCTAAAGTACAACAAATTGTTAAAGAAACATTTAACAGAGAACCAAACAAATCAGTAAACCCTGATGAAGTTGTTGCTCTTGGTGCAGCTTTACAAGGTGGTATTTTAGCTGGTGACGTGACTGACGTATTACTTCTCGACGTAACACCACTTTCTCTTGGTATTGAAACTCTTGGTGGCATTGCAACCAAACTTATCATGAGAAATACTACAATCCCTACTCGCAAATCTCAGGTTTTCTCAACAGCAGATGATGGACAAACTGCAGTAGATATACGCGTAGTACAAGGTGAACGTGAATTTGCAAAAGATAATAAAATGCTTGGCCAATTCATGCTTGATGGCATTCCAGCAGCTCCACGTGGAACACCTCAAATCGAAGTAACTTTTGATATTGATGCTAACGGTATCGTAAGTGTTTCTGCTAAAGATAAAGCAACTAACAAAGAACAACGTATTTCAATCACTAACAGCAGTGGTTTATCTAAAGAAGAAATCGAACGCATGGTACAAGAAGCACAAGCTCACGAAGATGAAGATAAAAAAGCTCGTGAAGCTGTTGAAAAACGTAACCAACTTGATAGCACAATTCTAGCAGTTGAAAAAACACTTAATGAAAACAAAGCTAAGTTGTCTCAAGAAGAAGTTACTGCAACAGAACTCGCTATTGAAAAAGCAAAAGCAGCTTTAGTTGAGCATGCTGATCATGCAGCTGGTCTACAAAGAGCTCATGATGAGTTAACGCAAGCTTCTTACAAGATTGCTGAAACTCTTTATAAGCAACAACCATCTGCTGACGCTTCAGCTGAACAACAAGAAGCTCCTCAACAAGATGAGCCAATTGACGCTGAAATTCAACAGTAAATAATAGATATAGAGCTTTGTCTCTATAAGCTTTTCAGCAGATAGAAACAACGAAACCCCCTCGAACTTAACCTCGAGGGGGTTTGATATGATAAAAAATATCAAACTGAAAACACAGTCTAATTGGCGCCCTTGACACCAATACAAATATATATTAATATGGTTATAATAAGACCCCTAAAATACCTAGTTGAAAAAGGGATTAATGATGACTTTTCAAATACTAACAGCTCTTGCTCTTGTTACGTGTGGATCGATAGAAATATCCCATAAAAATGAATTCAATACACTAAGACCAACACAATTTCCACCCTGTGTCAGAACAATAGAAATATCTGAAACTGATGAAGAAGTATACAACGAAAAATGTATAAATGAATCGCAAAAAATGCAGTCAATATCGGAAGATGATGCCTGTTCTTGCTTTCAATATGTACTTCAAAAAACTATCGGCCTTGAAGATGAAGTTAACTTTCCTGGTAGATTACTCAGTATAGTTTTTGAAGATTATTTTGAACAAACAGATAAGCCATGTGCAAATGACATCGTTGTTTATACTTATGATGAAAACGAAACTATTATGATGTATCACTTTGGGATTGTGATTGATAATAATACAATAGAATCTTTATGGGGATCTGAAATAAGGCGTCATCAGCTTTTCAATGTCCCAACATACTTTGGCAATGCCGCATGGTTCTATACACTCAAAAAAGAATATAAAGGACCTGAAGGTAAAAAGAAAGCAATCGCAAGCATAAAAAAATGCTTGAATCTGCAGAAAAAAATATTAAAAGTAACTTCTTTTTTTGCTAGGTAAACCTTAAAAGGAATAGTAAAATATGAAAATAGTAAACATCAAATCATTACCTAAATTATTGCATCTAGAATGACTTATCCCCCGGTCCAATTCCCGGGGGATTTTTTCATTGTTTAAAAAATTCCAGCAAATCGGCATTCACTTGATCTTTCAGTGTTGAACACAAGCCATGCGGCGCACCGGGATACACTTTTAAAACAGCATCCTTGATCATCTGGGATGATAATTTACCCGAAATATTAAATGGCACGATCTGATCATCATCACCTTGCAATATCAATGTCGGCACATCAAACTTTTTAAGATCTTCTCTAAAATCAGTCGCAGAAAAAGATTTAATGCAATCATACATTGCATTGAAGCCTCCCACCATCCCTTGCAGCCAAAACACATCTTTTAATCCTTGTGAAACCTTTGCTCCTGGCCTATTTGCACCAAAAAATGGCTCTGCTAAGTCCTTAAAATATTGTGAACGGTCTTTGAGAACACCTGCACGAATATCATCAAAAATTTTTATGTCCATGCCTTTTGGATTTGTGTCAGTTTTAAGCATCATCGGAGGAACCGCACTAATTAACACAGCTTTTGCAACTCGTCCTGTACCATGTCGACCAATGTAGCGAGCAACTTCACCACCACCAGTTGAATGACCTACATGAATTACATCTTTTAAATCCAACGCTTCAATGAGTTTGGCAAGATCATCAGCATATGTATCCATATCATTGCCGTCCCATGTCTGAGTAGAACGACCATGACCTCGACGATCATGAGCAATACAACGATATCCATGCTGTGCGAGGAATAACATTTGGTCTTCCCACGCATCTGCAGTTAATGGCCAGCCATGGCTAAAAACAACTGGTTGTCCAACTCCCCAATCTTTGTAATAAAGCTTAATCTCAACAGAATTTTCATTACCTACCGAAATGTAACTCATAATCGTTTCCTTTACTAAACAAACCTATGATTCAACACAAGCATAAACATGTATTCCAAAACATTGCAAAACCTCACAATCTCTTCTTATTATCAACACACAAATCACTACACAAAAAAAAGGAGAATCATGCACATATCAAATATGTTTCTACAACTAACATTTACTCTGTTTCTTTTTACTTCACACTGCCATGCAATGGATGAACCGCAAGAAGTAAGAAGTGATCCTCAAAGTGATTTTCAAAAAGCAAAAAAGACTATTGGAACTCTCATTGGCCTTATATCTCCCGAACTGAGCACATACCTTAATGGAGAACCTGAAGCAATTACCAATAATCCCTATAAAAACCAAGTTGCATATGTACGGCAAACACCTGGAATAAGCGATGGCGAAAAAGAGTGTCTTATCGCACGTCTGCCTATCGTTAAAGCAGGTCTGCAAAAACTTCTGAATCGTCAACTAGAAGATCACCAAATACCAAAGATTGCTTTTGTCATGAGTGGTGGTGGATATCGTGCACTATTGTGCTCACTGGGTTGTTTACTTGGATCAGAAAAAATAGGACTGCTTGATACAAGTACTTATATCACAGCTCTTTCTGGTTCTACGTGGGCAGTTGCACCATGGATTTCTATAGGTTTACCATTAAAAACATTTAACCAATATATCTTAGATTGTGTAGCAAAAGCATTCACCGATGTCACAGATGAGGAAGAATTATTACTATTCCAAGCTGCCATCGTCAAAGCATTATATAAGCAAGCTAAAACTCCGGTAGATTTGTATGGCGCTTTACTCGGCAACAGATTGCTTGCTGCATTGGGTGATAAAAGACATATGACTTATATATCAGAACAAGCAGAAAAAATTAAAGACGGAAAATATCCGTATCCAATTTATACGGCAGTTGATGGCAATGAAGACATTATAGAAAATCCAATGTGGTATGAATTTACTCCTCATGAAATTGGTGCATGTAACAGCACAACACATATACCAACATGGGCATATGGCAGAAAATTTAAAGAAGGAAAATCTGTAAATAACGCTCCTGAAAAAAGTCTCAGCTATCAGATGGGAACATACGGATCAGCGTTTGCAGCAAATGTAAAAACAATAAAAGAAGAACTCGCAAAAGTACTCGGACATGAAGACCTTATCGAAAGTATTGCAACATCCATTGAAGGCGAACGCCCGTTAGATTTTTATGCGAAGGTACCAAACTTCACTTATAAAATGAACACAGGAAAACCAGAACCCAAAGAACAATTGTTCGTTGATGCTGGTCTTGATTTCAATAATCCAGTGACTCCTGTTGTCTATCCAGAACGTAAAGCAGATATTCTTATTATATGCGATGCATCCGCTGATAGAATTGGGGATGAACTTAAAAAAACATGTGATTATATGAAGCGCAATAATCTTGCATTTCCAGAAATTAATTTTGATGTCATAGGCAAAAAAGCCATGCATGTGTTTAAAGATAAAAACAATCCATATGTTCCTACAGTGCTGTATTTCCCACGCATTAGTGACCCTGCATTATTACAGAACTATCAACATAATCACCCTCAATCTACAAAATATAATATATTGCAAGACTTTGATCTTGACCATGAAACCAATAACGGATTTGCAAAAACTATACACTTTCAGTATGAGCCACAAGATGCAGAACGCGTGATACGTCAGATGGAATTCAATGTACGAGCTAATCAAGAAAAAATTATTAAAACATTTAAGTGGGTAATTGATAACAAATAATAAGACAAAACCAGTAAAAAAATCCCGCTACAATGCGAGGATTTTTTTACTGGTTTTTAATGTACGCATTTACATAAAGAAATGCATAATTATTTATTGCAAGTACAAGGACATGAGCCACATCCAGGACAGCACATAAACATCGCTTTTACAAATGAAACTAAGCTGATTATACCAGAAAGACCGATGATCCATATAAGAGCCATGCTCATTCCTGGCATCATATTCACGAGCCACACATAACCATCGTAACCCCAATTAGCTGTTAGTACATTGATTGAAACCAAAGCTGTAATCGGCCATGTCACCATGCAGACCATTTTCATTACTGGATGATTCATCATAAGAAAGGACTCCTTTTTTATAAAAAAATATATATATAAAAACTACCTTTTTATTATTAACATACCCTATTTTTTTGTGCAATAAAAAACATAAACCATTAAAAACAATTGATTAAAAAGCCTTTTTGACGCACAATAAAAGATATATTGAAATCGTTATTCTATTTATTTTTCCTCTTGCGCTCATTCTGAACTTGTTGAAGAATAAAGCGCGCTGATCCTTCAACAAGTTCAGAATGAGCGCGGGAAGAAATATTATGAAAGTTACACTCCATGAGTATCAAAGCCGGACTTGTTGGACTTCCTAATGTTGGTAAGTCAACCCTATTCAACGCATTGACCAAATCAAGCATTCCAATGGAAAATTACCCCTTCTGCACAATTGACCCTCATGTGGCAATCACAGAAGTTCCTGATGTACGCCTTGAGCAGCTCAGAAAAATTTATAATTCTAGCAAAATAATTCCTGCAACAGTAACGTTTGTTGATATTGCAGGCCTTGTTAAAGGTGCCGCAACAGGAGAAGGCCTAGGAAACCAGTTTTTAGGCAACATCGCCCAAGTTGATCTTATTTTGCATGTATTGCGCTGCTTTGAAGACCCAAGCATCATCCGCTCAACAGAAATTGATCCCATCAACGATTTTGAAATTATCATGGCAGAACTCATGCTCAAAGATATCGAGGCCATTGATAAACGCCTTCCAAAAGTAGAAAAATCACTCAAAGGCAAACTCTCTGGCGCAGAACAAAAAAGCCTTAATGATGAAATAGAACTGTTAAAAAATGTTCGCATTGCCCTCGAACAAGGAAATGCTCAAACAGCACGATCATTAGTAATAAATGCCCATGTTCAAACTACACCACTACTCAGCACAAAAAACTTCCTTGTTATTGCAAACATTGCTGAAGGTGAACTAGAAGACAAACAATATCTCAATAACAAACACTACCAAGCCTTAGTGAAACATTTTGGTACAGAACATGTTGTGCCAATTAGCGCACGCATTGAATATGAACTCACACAAATGGACGTAGCAGAAGCCCAAGAATTTATGGATATGATGGGCATAATGCAACCAGGCCTTGATACCATTATTAAAAAAACCTATGACAATCTTGGATTGATCACCTTCTTTACCTGTGGCCCCAAAGAAATTCATGCCTGGCCAGTGCGCAAAGGCACCACAATCCGCCAAGCTGGTGGAGAAATACATTCTGATATAGAACGTGGATTTATTTGCTCAGAAACCTTCAGCGTTGACGACCTCATGGCCCTCAAAACAGAACCTGCCATTAAAACAGCAGGAAAAATGCGCATAGAAGGCCAAAACTACCTGGTCCAAGATGGTGATATCGTTCACATTAGATTTAACGTGTAACAATAATTTTTTTGTAAGAATAGGAAACTTAATCATGCCAGTCTTCTCCATCAAGAGCTTCCCATTCTTTAATAATTTTTAATCTATCGTCATCGCTATTCGCTTGCATAAAAGCCTCTTTAAGAGCTTGCTTTTTTTCCTTTAGCGCATGTCCGGTGAACACATATTCATATGCCTTTATATCGTGCCCAAGATCTTTAGCAACACTCGCGACAGCATATAAAGGATATGAATGTATTTTTTCATGCACAGAATAATTTTGTGTTGAAAATCGTGATCCATAGGGAGAGTCTTTATGACTCTCCAAAAACATATGCATACTTCTGAGCGTACTACCAGAACCACTTTTCACTTCCACAGGAATCACTGATCCTTTATGTGTAATCAAATAATCAACTTCCGCCTCACTACCAGGCGTATTTCTACGCCAATAGAATAGTTTCGTCTTATAAGAGGGATGAGCATAAGCTAAAAATTCTTGACCAATTGTCGCCTCAATAATAGATCCCTTATTAACAAACTCCTGTTCAGGTTGCAAAAACCATGCTTTTAAATCAAGACCCAGCATGGCTTGTGCAAGCGCACTATCCAAAAAAATGACTTTAAAATCTTCAAGATCAGCTTCTGCACCTAAAGGAACTCCATTACCTGCACTACGTACCACAGAATGCACAACACCTGCTGTTGTTAATAAATCTAAGCATGGCGATAATTCACGCTTTCTATACTCTCCTTCAATTGCGCTATATTTAAATTTTGTTCCCAAAAACCGCGGAATCGCATCAAATAAAGTCGATACATATTTAATCTGAAATTTATCCGCATATTTACCAAAATCCTGACGATACGTATCGAGCAATGTATGATGCACTTCAAAACTCAGTGATGGATTTCCACTATCTTTCCAAAGCATTACCGCTTCAGGCATACCACCAATTGCGCAATATTCACCAAATAAAGAAAGTAATTTGTGGTGAACTGGTTCACTTAATGGGACAATAAATTTTCCTGGCACAAGTTCTTGCGCAAGTATTTCATAACCACATGCACATAAAAATTCGAAAAATGAAAGTGGATACATATACAACGAAACAACACGCCCAACAGGAATCCCCGTCGATTGTATCGTAAAATCAAGCAGTGATCCAGCAGCAATAACATGGAGTGCCGGTAGTTTTTCATAAAAATAACGAAGCGCAGTCAAAACTTTAGGAGTATTTTGGATTTCATCAAAAAATAATAGTGTTGATCCAGGAATTATTCGTTTACGGGTGAGCAAAAAAAGATCGCGAATAATGCGCTCTGGCTCAAGATCACCTTTTTCAAAAATGCCTTGAGCTCCTTCTGTTAGTTCAAAATTAATCTCAACCATATTCTCGAAGATTTTTCCTAATTCACGCACCGCATATGTCTTTCCAATCTGACGAGCACCACGTAATAATAAAGGTTTTCGATATGGTGAATTTTTCCATTCACGCAGGTAATAATCAACAAAACGCTTCATAGGAAAATCTTTCATGGTTAAAAAAGACGCATGATTTTAAGATATATGGTTAAATTTTACGCATACTTTATTAAAAAGGTCAATAGGCTTTTGACAAAAAAGCACATGTGCTACTCTAAATACAGATGGAATTTACTATTGTTCGCCAAAAAAAGGACCCTCATGACACACAAAAAACGCATTCCAGTCTTTATTTCGCTCTTATTAACGGGTATAATCGCCCTTTCGACTATCACAATTAAGCCCATTGAACTGCCAGCGCAGCTTCAAAATGCCCAGATATACGCAAAACAGCGCGCAAAATTTGCAAAAGTGATGGCACAAGCCATCGCCAAGCATTTTTGGCAACAACCGTGTCCTCACACCCTTATTGAAGAAAGATTAGCGCAAGTGTACGGACCAGGATTATTTCCTACGCAAGAAAACATCAACGGCGATGTTGAAGCATTATATGCTGCGATTTTAGAAAATTTACTTATTGATATATCGCCAGAGGAGTTCCTTCTTGGTGCATCTTCATCTGCATACCAAATTGAAGGTGGCCTTGATGCAACTTCTGCCGCTGCCCGCTTTTATCATAATGTAGCAGGTTTACCAATAGCTGGTGACGCAATTGATTTTTATCATCGTTATGAAACAGATATTAAACAGTTAGCAGAAGAATTACATATTAACGCGTATCGCATATCTCTTGCATGGAATAGAATTCAACCACAACAAGGCATGTTTGATATACAAGCAATTGAATTTTATAGAAATGTAATAACCACCCTTCTTGCACAGGGTATTAAGCCCATGGTTGTGTTCCATCATTATGATATACCACAATGGTTTGAAGATTTAGGCGGATTTGAATTGCAAGAAAACGGAAAGTATTTCCAACAATTCTGCCTTACTGTTTACACCGAGTTGGCGAGTGAACTAGGTGATTGTCTTATCTCTACGTGTAACGCACCAGAAGGACCTGCATTTAAAGGATACTTCACTGGTGATGGTACGCCAGGTGAAAAAAATAACATACAAAAGACACACACCGTGATTGCTAACATGTACTATGAACTTGTTGACACCGCATTAGCAATTCAAAAAGAATACACTACATTAAAACGCACAAACCCAGAATTAAAACAACCATCAATTGGTACACAAATTAACGTAGTGCTTCTTGATCCTCATGCTGATAGCCAAACAAACTGGAAAAACAAACTAAAAACATCTCTTGGTTGTGCTATGGCAGACTACATTCAGTCTGGTGGAACATTTAGCTTTTTGGTAAATGGTGAATATTGTATGTACACACCTAATGCTGATTTTATGAAAGTCGCAAAAGGTATTAATGTGTATCGCTATCATCCACATGCACATAAAGCATTTGATTGGATTGGTGTGAATATTTATTCAAACAGATTCTTGAATGGTTTTGAGCAAATTACTGGCGATAAACTTATTGAAGCAGATGAAGAACGTTATACTGACAACGCAAACTACCGTAACTACCCAGAAGGTATTTACCGCGCAGTGCAGATGATATCAGATAACGTTGCGGTTCCTCTTGGTAAACTAAAAAACAAAAACGGTAAACCACTTCCAATAATTGTCACGGAGAACGGTATCGCAACTAAAGATGATGCCAAACGTACACGCTACTTCCAACGTGCAATCTGGACAATTACACAGCTGATTAAAGATGGATACGCCGTTGTTGGTTACTTACCATGGACATCGCATGATAATTATGAATGGCCTACGAAAGATAACCCGCAAGGTTTTGACTCAAAATGTTATGGCTTTTTTGCAGTAAACATGGATAAAAATTCATCAAAGTATTTACAAAGAACACTCAAAGACGGTTCGCGTTATTATGCCAACTTTGCACAGACATTTTTTACTGTGGCATAAGTAATACTCGTTATTAACCAGCCCTGATTGTTGAAATCAGGGCTTTTTCTTTTATTTTTATCAAAAGTCGTGCTAATCTGGTAGTCAATGACCAAAATAGCACAAAGGAATCCTATGCACTTATTGAATCGCGATATCCATGACACAATTTTACGATTTGCCAAATTTCCTGTTGTCGGTCTATTTGGCCCTCGACAATCGGGAAAAACAACTCTGGTTAAAAATATCTTCAAAAATTATGTCTATCTTAACTTCGAACATCCTGAAACGCTGGAATTTGCCAAACAAGACCCAAAAGCATTTTTAGAAAAATACGAAAACGAACATGGCATTATTTGTGATGAATTCCAACATTTTCCGCAACTGCTTTCGTATATACAACTTGAAGTTGATACAAAAAAACGCCCAGGTTACTTTGTGCTCACCGGCTCACAAAATTTTTTGATGAACCAAGCAATTAGCCAATCTCTGGCGGGAAGAATTGGTATTTTGACATTACTCCCACTATCAATTCATGAATGCGCCGAAAACAAAATTTTACTACCCGATACCAATGAAATGATTGTTAAAGGAAGTTATCCAAGAATATATACCGAAAACTTTACACCCGATGAATTGTATCCTTCATACATTCAAACATACATCGAACGAGATGTCCGATTACTCACTAATGTTGAAAATTTAAGCACCTTCAAAAAATTTATGAAATTATGTGCGGGAAGAGTGGGACAGTTGTTAAACATTTCTGATATTGCAACCAATTGCGGCATCACTCAAAAAACAGCAAACAATTGGATCTCCATTCTTGAAGCGAGTTACATTATTTTTTTACTACAGCCCTACCATGGAAATTTTAATAAACGCATTACAAAAACCCCAAAATTATATTTTTATGATACCGGTGTTGCATGCTCACTTTTAGGTATAAAACAATCATCAGATCTTGAATTGAGCCCATTTCGCGGACACTTATTTGAGTGTTTTATCATTGCCGATTTATTTAAACAGCATTTCAATAAAGGCACCACCGCGCCACTCTATTTCTGGCGAGACAAGAATGGGTTAATAGAAATTGATTGCTTGATTGATAATGGTGGCAACCTAACGCCTATCGAAATTAAATCAGGAAAAACAATTGTTGCAGATTTCTTTACGTCACTTGAAAAATGGAATGCAATCGCTCAAGCAGATCCTAGTCACGGTTATATCATTTATGGTGGTGATGATGCACAAAGAAGAAGTAAAGGAATCGTTATTGGTTGGCAACAGGCTGGCGCCATCATCAACAAAATATAAATTTTGCACACTATAACAATCTTGCTAAATATCCATCTCCTATTATCATTATAGTAGATGGATATTGTTATTCATCATCCCTATTTGTCACTGCTACATCAACATAAGGCACACTATGAAGCACATCAAAACAATAAAATCTCTTTGCAGCATAATTACACTCGTTCATTGCACATTACTGCCAACGACCTATTGGAAATGGCAAAATATTACTATAAATACAGTACAATTCCCTGCATCATTTGAGTGGGGACTTACTACCCTCGCATATGAAACTGAAGGTTATGCAAAGACAAGCACTTGGTATGCGTGGGAAAACCATATGAAATATGATGGAACACCATTTACCAAAACTCGTTCTGGCAATGGCATTGCACACACGCAAAACTATAAAGAAGACGTGCAACTGATGAAAGAGATGGGTATTACAACCTACTGCTTTTCTCTTGACTGGAGTAGAATTGAACCAGAGCAGGGACGTTTTGATGAAACAGTGCTACAACATTATGCAGATCTGTGTGATGAATTAATTAAAAACAACATTGCTATTACTGTCGTTTTAAAAGATTATTGTGATCCATTGTGGTGGGGTTACGTAGGTGGTTTTGAACATGAAAAAAATATCTATCTTTTTGAACACTATTGTTTAAAAATGCATGAACTGCTTGGTACAAAAGTAGATCGTTGGATTACCTTCTGGGCACCTGAAAATTATGCTGTACTGGGATATCTCATTGGTAGTACTCCACCAGGAGTACGCAGTCTGCACCGTGCAGCAACTGTATTAAAAAATGAATTTGAAGCACATGTACGTGTGTACAAAGCAATCAAAGCAGCTCCCCACGGCAACACCAGTCGAATTGGTATTATCAAGCATGTACACATCCTTGAACCATGGCACGTTTGGGACCGTGCAAGTTGTTACATTGCAAACATGCTCACCAATAATTCATTTTATACTTTTTTCACTACCGGAACATTTACCGTTAAAATTCCTCTTCCTGGTAGAGCCGGCGCATGGGTACAACATACCAATGCATATGCACCAAAATCACTCGATTTTATTGGTATCAATTACCATAGTCACGGTTACATGAAAAATATTTTTAATCATATTGGCAACCCAAGTGAAATTCCAACAGATGTTACTGGTATCACGGTATACCCTGAAGGATTGTATTTGGCAATCAAAGATGTATCGGACAATGTAGCAAAAAAACTAAATATTCCTATGATCATTACGCAAAATGGTATTGCTACACATGATGAAAGCATCAGAGACTTATTTATCAAACGTCACCTGTATGCGCTGCATAAAGCAAAAACTGAAGGCCACAACGTAGAAGGATATTACTACTACAGCTTTTTAGATGGTTTTTCATGGGGCAGTTATGACACGCAATTTGGGCTTTTTTCCGTTGATCGCAAAACATTGGAACGCAAGCAAAAAAGTGGCGCGCAATATTATCTTGATATAATAAAAAAAAGATAATCTTGCATAACATCACATCACATGATATAAAATTGTATATTCATAAAAAAGGAATATCATGAATATACGATTTTTTTTGCATATGTACTCTGTGCTTGCACTACCTTTTGCAACACACATTTCGACATAAAAAACCTCACCTTAGATCAAAAAATTGGCCAGCTCTTTATGGTTGCTACAGTTGCAGATGAAGAAGTTGCCAAGGATTGTATAAACAGAAAAACATATCGTCTTGATAAAGAATATATTGAACAACTTATTGCGGAATATCATATTGGTGGAATAATTTATTTAGGAAAAAGCGATTACAAAAAACAAATACAACGAACAGAACATTTTCAAAAACTATCAACAATTCCACTGCTTGTTGGACAAGATCTAGAACCGGGCAGAATTGGAGCTGCACGCTTTCCCGATTTTTTTAATTTTCCCACCAATAAACAACTCAGTACACTCAATGATGAAGAACTCACCTATCAAATAGGCCGTGCTATTGGTGGATTATGCAAAACACTCGGAGTGCATATCAATTTTGCACCCGTTGCAGATGTTAATAATAATCCAAAAAATCCTGTCATTAACGATCGATCTTTTGGTGACAATCCAGAATTGGTAGCACAATATGCCATTGCTTTTGCTCGTGGGCTGCATGATGTGGGAATAATTGCATGTGCAAAACATTTTCCAGGACATGGCGATACTAATGTTGACTCACATTATGATTTACCACTGATACCACATGACAAAGAAAGATTACATGCAATTGAACTTTATCCTTTCAAGCAGTTAATCGCTGCGGGCATTCCAACCATTATGATCGCACATCTTGCAGTTCCTGCCTATGAATCCCAAGAAAAATTACCTTCAACTTTATCAAAAAAAATTGTCACCAATCTTTTGCGAAAAGAACTTGGTTTTGATGGTCTTATAATTACCGATGGTCTTGATATGGCTAGTGTTACACAAAATTATTCCGATGGACAAGCTGAACTACATGCGCTACTTGCTGGTAATGACATTTTACTATGTCCTGTTGATGTTCCAGATGCAGTTGCTGCAATCAAACAGGCAATTCATGATCAACACATCACTGAACAAGAAATAGATACACATGTTGAAAAAATTCTAGATGTTAAAAACGCGCTTAGAACTTATGCATCAATCAATTAAAAAAACAAATGCTTTACTTTTCCGTTCGCCCTGAGTGTTTTTGTCCTCAAAAAAGTATCGAAGGGTAATCCTAGAAATAATTAATATTTACATTGAAGATTCAGAAATCAGAATAATACTAAAATCTAAACAGACTCTTATTAATTTACACCCTTCGATACATTCTACTTCGCATAAAGCTTCGTAGAACACTCAGGGCGAACGGAAGGGATGGGTATTCTCAATGTTTCTTCCGTACATCCTGAGTGTTTTTGTCGCCAAAAACATATCGAAGGATCAGGACGAACGGAGTTCAGGTACTTAATATGACAACCCACCCTTAACCCAAATCGCCCATTGTGAACACATAGCATTATTACAAGGATTGGTATTAGCAAATTCACCAGAAAGACCTATACCCAAATACGGATCAATATCATCTCTGTTATCCCAAATGCAACCAACGTAACCAAATATTTTGTTTGATAATGCACGCGGCAAAATACCAGATTCATTATTAATATCATTATCACTGAGTAATATTGCAGGGTTGGAACCACGCACTTGTACTTGTGGTATCGCTAGTGCAGCAGAATCTGTAGCATTTAACTGATTCAATATACCCGCAGCAGTCGAGGCAAGCGCAGGTTGATTATCAGCATTTAAATTTGCAAAATTACCGTTACCATTATCCTGACCTTTTAAGATAGTCGCTTCACTTTGCGTAGCGTTCAAAGCAATAGCACTGTTGTCTGCTGTAAAACCATAAATTTGTGCATCACCTTTCAGTGCAAATCTATTTTCAATAAACGTATCCCGACAATGTAATTTTTCCTTACTATTCGCCCAGAAATTATAACCCAAATCAAGTTCAAAACCATCTTTTTGATATGCAAGCTTTAACACAATATCGGTTTGTACACCGATACTTATGTGTGTATCAAACGTTGTGTAATTAATCGCAGGAAACAAATTACCTATGTATTGATTTGTAGGAGCACTGCCATTAATAAGTAAGTCTTGTGCAGGACTTTCAATTTGTTCTAGTAAAATATACCTGCTACCATTACCATTTTTGGTAAAATCAAAAGAACGCTTTTGTTGTGATGTGCACAAGTGCGACACATGAGCATCAAAATATAATCCTAAGCGTTTACCCTTCTCTTTATTTTGCCACATAATTCCATGTGCAGATACACCTCCACCAACATCCCAGTGATGTCTGTTACCTACAATATCTTCAAAAATGAATTCTGCGTTTGTTGCATTCCCTGTTGGTGCACCTACACGAAAATTCAATCCCACATGATAACGCGGTTGATTATAATTCCATCCCAATGTTGCGGTAAGTTCTGCTATTCTACTGCGCGTTTGTCGGCCAAAAACCTTACCATACTGCAATGGATCTTGCATATCACCAAATGTTGTATTTCCACGTAATGCTTCAGTCACACTTTGCGGCAGGCTTGATGCAGGAATATTTATATCACTCATATACCCTGCTGGATAGAAAGCTGTTCCTGGATCAATATTGACTTCTCGGGCATAAAGATTCCATTTTGTTTGAACAATAGGTAAATGCACCATTATAAATAAACCAGGAAGATATGCGTCAAAAGCCTGAAACCAATTAAAATCTACAATCACATTACTAATATGCGGAGAAAAAATAACGGTACTAGAAAAACTTGCAGGAAGACCAAAATAATCTGCTAAAATATCACCTTCTTTACGATCCGCTCTACTACCGGAAAAGTGAAGACATTCTGACCCAAATAAAAATTCTGATATTTGATGAGGCCTAATCGATCTGGCATATTCTACTGTCGCAGCAATTGTTCCGTAATTACTGTCTTGATCATATTTATAGATAATTTGTTGCCATCCGGCAAGTTCACGAACCCCATTCAATCCTTGCGAACGAATCCCAAAAACTGTTTTATCTCCAAAACAAATCAAATCCATGTTCGTAAAAAATGTCACTCCAACAATAAAAAATAGTAAAACTTTTTTCATTACTTCCCCTTATGCTGATTATGCTGATAAAGGTATTAGCCCGTTTCTTCTAGCATCAGCCTAGAATAAGCATCAAGAAAAACACAATAATTTCTCTACCTCAGCCAGAAAACTGTTGCCTTACATCTTGTATTTTTTGTTATATTAAAACTGAATTAATATGTTATTTTTTATAAAAGGATAATTTAAATCATGAAAAAAATATTGTTTTTTATTGTTCTGGGGATCTCTCTGGAACTATCAATAACTACAGCTTATTCCATGTTTTCATCAACAATCCAGATGAAAAAAAGAAAACCTCAACCACAAAAAGAAAGACAGTCGAAATTACCCTATTTTAGAAAAATCATGGAAAAATGGGCACATTTTAATGAATTTACCAAAAAACACGCTTATAGACTTTCTAGAGATGGCATGGAAACATCATCTACCTGGAGAAGAGCTGCAGTACGTGCTGCTCAAAAAGACAATAATGATATACAAGCGATCGCACTCCATATTGCCAGTTTTATACAAGAAGCAGCGAAACCATTATTTTATCATCAGAATAGATTTATCTACAATGAACCTGTAATCGAAGCTATGAAAAACGCTTCGATAGATACTGCAGATTTAGCTAAACATGAAGAACTAACAATTCGCATACTTTATGATGATGAATTTGTTTATTCAGAGCCTCTGTGATGATCTCTAATGAACACTGCATTTAATTCATTTACGTAATCAAAAACAGTCTTTTTTCTCTCTTTTGTCAAAGCATCTGCCGCATCTATCACATGATCAACCCAATACGCATTGAATATCTTACCTTGCGCAAATTTTCGTTGCTGACAACCAAGAGCAAGTTTTTTTGCAAAATTATAATCAAGACACAATAGGCTATTACGTGCACGCGGAGAAACAGATACACTTCCGTAACAACCAAAACTTACCAATTTACGATTTTTATCACTCTCAGTTATCCCAAATTCTTTTTCTTCACCACACATAATATTTTCATCCGTGGTACCGTAATTATTCTCCCAAAAATAACTATCTACTGGCCAAGTATAATCAGTATGACTTTCATAAATCTGCGTAAACATTACAAGCCGCTTATTGTTACTACGCATCCACCCCAATGTTGGCCACTCACCTTTTTGGCGCGCCGCTACCCAATCTGATGGTTTTAAAATCGGGTCATAATTATTTTTTGAGATAATTTCTTTTATATCACGTACCATTTTTCCAAGATCAGCATGATCCTGAAAGACAATAGTTATCACTGCTTTTGGATGACTCTTCAGAAAATTAAAAATACGGTTCATCTCATAGTGCAATGTTTGATATAACGGCTTACCATTTTTCCTAAATACAATACTTTCTTCTGTCGGATGAGAACATACAACACTCACACCTTCTCTAATAATTGATGACCAACTATTTGACCAATCATAAATACTTATCATCAAGCCGCGTACTCCGGTTGATAACATTCCCAAGATCGTCTGCTCTTGCAATATATATTCAGTAAAAAAGCGAGGATACTTTTCTGCCGCATGCGCCCCAACATACCGATATTGTGCATAGTTCAATGCATCTTCTGGTTCCTTGAAATAATCTTTATCGGCATTTGCTTGCTTTAAATCTTCTTCATAGCGATCATCATATGAAGGAATATATGGCGCAGTAACAGCACTTACTTTTGTATTTACTGTAAATAAGGCGATCAAAACAAACGACCTACCCAAATGAGAACTTTTTCCAGCGCTCGTCCTGAACTTGTTGAAGGATTGTATTCGAGCGCTCTGATCCTTCAACAAGTTCAGGATGAGCGCAAAGAATACATGAAAAAACTTAATAATTATTGCTAGATACTTCATCTTGTTATTACTCCCTACCCCTAAAAACAATATGTCCAATTGTAATTTTACACAATTAGCATCATAAAATTCTAGAGATCAATATTATTTAGACTTAGAGCCCATCCCTAAACTAGAAAAAAGCCTTTAGAAAAAGTAAAATCTCCTTAAGAAACAACCGAAAATTGATTCAAAAGGAGATTTACACATGTGCCATACTAAAAATTGTTATGAAATTTGCATAAACAAAGCGTTT
>DATEAY010000019.1 GCA_035288105.1 Candidatus Babeliales bacterium | reverse complement strand
CTTTCTGCGATATCATAAGCAACCGGATTTATAACTCCCGTGTTATACATTGGTAACTGACTAATCGGATAGAAGAACGGTCGTGTATCAATATTTTTTTCTCTCAGCTTTTTCATCAGGTTATCCCTGTCTATTTTTAATTTCTCAGACAGCAATATTGAAACCATCCAAATAACATTTGTAATTCCCTTTCGTTCAGGATTTAATGAAAAGAGTTCGCTTTGACCCAAATATTTTTTGTACCAGGAAAATATTTTCAGCTTCTTTTTAATGATGCTGTCAATTCTATGCAGTTGTGCTAGTCCAAGTGCCGCCTGAATGTTTGTTATCCTGTAATTGTAGCCCAGCTCGGTATGCCAGTAACGTTTAGTTTTGCTCATTGCGTGGTCTCTTAAATATTTTGCCCGATCATGTAAAACTTGATCACTCGTCGTAATCATTCCGCCTTCGCCCGTAGTGATTATTTTGTTACCATAAAAGCTGAACACTCCGCACTTGCCAAAGCTTCCGACTCTTTTTTTATTTATTGAAGCACCGTGAGCTTCCGCCGCATCCTCAAAAACCGTAAGCCCGTGTTCAGCGGCAATTTTATTAATCGCAGCCATATCAGCGGGATAACCGTACAAATGAACAGGTACAATTGCCTTAGTTTTTGGAGTTATTAATTTTTTTATCGAATCGGGTTTTATACACCATGTTGCCGGATCAATGTCTGCGAACACCGGAATTGCTCCAATGTACTTAACGGCACTTGCTGTAGCAACAAATGTTAAATCGGGAATTATCACTTCATCACCAGGTTTTACTCCGGCAGAAACCATGGCAAGATGAAGCGCAACAGTTCCGTTAGTACAAGATACAGCGTATTTTGTGCCGATGAACTTTGCGAACTGTTCTTCGAATTGAGTGATATACTCTCCTAGCGATGAAACCCAACCGGATTTAACCGCTTTGGTTACGTATTCAATCTCTCTTTTTGTAATTGAAGGTTCTGAAATGGGAATGAATTTAGTATTTTTTTGTGTACTCATTTCTAAGTTCTTTTAATATATTACAAAATAATGTGAGATGAACTAAAACTTTTTCTTTAGAAAGGTTGCTGGTTTGACACCATATATTGCTTTCTCTTCAGTATCCTTGTAAAGATAACTTAGCACGCCAACCCATGTTCCTGTTTTTACAGTAACACCTGGAAGGATTACTGAATTAAGACCTATGGCGCAATTGTCTGAAATAACAATTGGACCTAAAATTAAACTTTGCTCCTTCTCATTAACTAAAGGGGTGAATTTGTATTCAAAAATATCCATGTCATTTTTAGGATTTTTATAATGGTGTGACATAGAATATACTTTTGTTCCGGAGGCTAACCCGCAATTTTCTCCTATCTCAACACCAGCATGGGCTTGAACAACACAAAATGGGGCAATATGCACATTACTTTTTATTATAAGTTCCCCTTCCTTCCCTTTGAAGTTCGGATTTAACTTCCTTTCAACAAGTCTTTTACTGTTTTCTACGATAGCTCTACCAGCTATTAATACACAGTATCTATCAATCCAAATGTTTTCCCCAAGAGAGATGCTTTTAGGTGAGTCAATTATTACACCTTCATCAATATAAAATTTTTTACCACATGCCTTGAACTTATTTTTATAATAAAAGTAGCGAATTTTTCTTCCGCTGCTTCCAGGCCAATAGATTATAAAAAATTTAAAAAATTCTTGTATTGCTTGTATTATATATTTCATTATTTCTCTCCCATGCTAATTAAAAATTTTGTTTTCTTATTTTTCCTTTTAGTTCAACATATTGATTTATGGATATTATACTCTGTAGCAAGTGCATTACCAACTAACGAAAAAAATAAAAAGAACTGCCACGAGCCTGCACCGAGCCACCAACCTTCAATTTGAGCATCAAAAGATAAGGCTACAAGCACTGCAATCATAAATGCTGATTCTAAGCCTACGAGCGAATGTCGAATGTTGAATGCTGAATGTTGAATGCCCTTCGAC
>DATEAY010000018.1 GCA_035288105.1 Candidatus Babeliales bacterium | reverse complement strand
TCACGGCACAGGAGCGTTTGGGGGTTTTTTTCCCATATATTTTCTACATTAGCTGCTTATGTTTTTAAGGCCAAAAAGCCTTCATTAAAAAGAAAAGTTATTAAAAAACTTGCAGCTGCTTAAACCGAATTCGCGTTAATTAAAATACTATCAATAGAGGATAATTCTTTACTTATTGTTATCTGTCTTTTTATATTCCCCGATGATAATGTTCTGTTCATTCTATCACATTGCGAAAATAATTCTCGCTCACCATTGTCTAAAAATGTTGGGTTATACATTCCTAAATTATGCTGATTTGTGCGTGACCCACCATCAACATCTTGTTCAAATAATGCCTTTGTTTCAGGTGTCTTTTTAAGAGCTTTTAACTCATTATAATAAATACCGTGATTACTAGCAGATATTGTTAGATACGATGAAATGAATAATCCAGTAAGGAAAATTGTCGACAATTTCATAAAAAATCCACCGGTTGTTGTAATTAAACTATTTAAATATATTTTTATAAAAAAGAAGACTAGGTATTTGCTTGAATTGGAGTTGATATTTGATTGTCGCTTTCGTCTATCATGCTTATAGTTTCTAATTGCTTTTGTTTTTCTTCAAGTAACTTACGATAGAAAAATGCATGCGCGCATACAATTATAAACGCGTATGTAAAGATAGTATAACACATGATTGCAAGTGAAATTACATCAATTGCAATCAATTTACATAATCCATCGCTTATCATGGTACCTATTATTACAACAGAACGTCCTATTGTATGCATTATAAGTATATCAAATATATGTTCTTTGGATATGCGCCAAGAACCCTTTAATGACTGCACAGCACCGGCATTACTGTCTACTATGAAAAATTTACAGAATCTTAATCGTATCTCCATCAATAAACCAGGAATAATGAAAAGATAATATCCTATAAAAATCACAATATAATACAATCCAATAGTGCCAAAATAACTTGGAGTTTTCCTCAAAATAGAAACAGTTTCTTTAAAAGATATATTCTTATTGTCATATAATGCAATAGACATGAATGATCCTATCAGGTGACAAATAATCAAATACATAGAAACAAATAAAGGTATAAATAGGCTAACAAAACGGCTTAATTCTAATTCTTTTAGTTGGCCTGTTGTTCCGGTAGTGTTTTCCGCCATAAAACAATTCAGAGTAGTAGTGATCGCTTTAAAAATATTTTGTGTTATAGGTTCACACTTGATATAGCACACAAGTATTACAATTCCAACAAACAATAAGCTAGCGGCCGAAAATAACGTGAAAAGGAAATAAAAATGTTTACGTAACATTTTAAAGCTGAAATGAATTGCATCAAAAGCGAAATACTTTGTTTTGTTCATTATACATTGACCTTAATTTTTTGTTTCGATAACAAATTCATCATTTTCGTATTTGATTAAGACTTCTTTCGGTCTTAATTTGAGAACTTTTTCTTCCCAATCGGTAAGTATCTGTCTGTATTGTTCTTTAGTTAGTTTTAGCGTAGTTGGCACTTCTTCTTCTGAATATAAATCGCTCAGTAATATATAATTACCTTCTTTTTTTAAGAAAGTGCAATTACCATTGGTTTCATCATTTTTCCATTTATTAGTTAAACCCCACTCCTTAAAAGATGCTGGATAATATCCAATATCGCTTGTTAGAAAACCGCCAAGAATGCACATCTGTATGTTTGAGGCATCTTGAGATGAATAGTTTCCATAATTTTCATCAAGAAAAAATTTTACAATATCCATTTATAGTCCTTTAAATAATAGGATAGGCTGATTTCATATGGCCTTTTTGAGTAATAATCATTTCTATTTTTATGCCTTCGCTGGTATATCCATGGATAACATATTTTCCGCGATCATTAAGCTTGGGTGTTATACCACTTTTATTGAAATCTGCATATGCTTCATATAATTTACTAATTACTTCTTCTCGTGACCAGTGTTGAGGGAAAAATGTTTTACCTGGAATTGATTGCTCACCTACAATTATATCGGCCATATAACAACCATTTTTTTCTGCTGTTCTTACAAACTTCATCAGGCCACTTTTTTCTATAGTGCCCATGAAATCATGATGAAAACCACTAATACCTGATAGGGTATTTTTTGCATCATTCCATATAGGTTCTATTCCTAGAATGTGTTCATGAGCTATTTTAATATGCCCATTTTTGAATTCCGCAAATCCTTTTTTTGCACATTCTGGAAGACATTTTTCGATACAAGTAAATTTTTCTTTTAGTGCTACAATGTCTTGTCTGACTTTGGCTAAAATGCCATGTGTCATACTATCAATAAGAGCGCGAGAGCTGTTGATTATTTCTTTAGCAGCTCCACCAATATTTTTAAGATCATTAGACATGTGGAAAGCAATGCCTTCAGCCGTAACCATAATAGGATGGTTTGCAAGATGCGTATCGAATCCTTTTTTGAATATGCGTGATACAGCAGCAGCAGATTTACCGAGTTTTTCTAACGCATCTACTTCTTTAAGAAAAGTATAGGCAATTCCAAAGCCTTTGGTGGCAAAGACATCTGCTGCTAATTGGCCTACAAATTTAAAACAATGATCAGCTGTTGCGCCTTGTAGGGGTCCCATCATTGTGCAAAAAGTATCAGTACGTTGCTTGTATTCTTCTGGCGATAAATACAATTTTCCGACAGTCAAATCTGATGTAAAATCAGCAGTATTTCTTATAAGTTCAGTTAATGTAAATGTTGTGGTGATACCATTGTGTATTGCAGTAATAGGATCATTCAGTAGTGCAGTACCACCTTTTCCCAAGAGTGATCCTAGCTCACAAGCGAGATGCCCCATATTGGAAATTTGTGTAATGGGGTTAAGACCTTTAAAGAATGCAGTAAAGCCTGTGACTAGAAGCTCCGATGATCTTTGTAGGGTCGGATGTGTTCCGCTGAGAATAGCATGTGCGAGTTGTTGAATGTCACCTAATGTATGGTGAACCATTGAAAAATTAAAGATGAATGTAGGGTGATCTTGGGCTATTCTCATGGCATCTATTGAATCATAGACATACGATTCTATTTTTGGCAAAAAGTCTAGCTTACAAAGATGTCCATTAACAAATACACGCTGTGCCAAATCACTCATTTCATGAGCTACTGATTCGTAAGTATTATTGTTCTCAAGTATTGTTGCACAGGCTTGGTTAACATCAATTGGTATGAAGGATTCAGCAAGAATTTTATGATCTGAACGCGCTTCATATTTTTTGTGTGCTTGTTCAAGAATATCTATACCGAATTTTTTTACTATTAACTCTTTTTGTGTAGTTGTGTCGGCAATATTAAGAGATTCAAAAGTTCCAGCTATTTGTTTTTGAAGATGTGTTAATTCTTTATGAGCTGCAGGTAAAGATTTATTCTCAATGTTATGTAAGATAGGAGATATATTATTATTGGATAAGACAGGTTGATCATTTATTGTTTTAATGTAATCGGGACGCGAAGCATAACAATTATATCCAGCTTCAATTACATCAAAACCATATTGTTTTACAATAAAATCTTTGATCTGATCAGTAAGAATAATATTATGTTGTTGTGCTTGATCTAATATTTGTATTTCTAAGTAATGCAATTGAGTATGGGCTTTTTCAAGAGATGAAGTATGTGCAATTTCATATAATACATTTGTTATCGAGTCAGAATATATTTTTTCTACTATCGCATAACAGATATTTGTCGTTAAATTGTCATTTTTACCATTTTTAAAAAGTTCTTGTCGTAATTTAAATTCTTCTTGAAAAAGAGCGTTGCGATCTCCTTTTTGTTGTAAAGCTATACATTTTTCTCTAAACTCCTGAATAATTTTAAATGATTCTGGATTAGCATGTTGAGCAACGTAATCAGGGCTTGAAATAAGATCTCTTTCAGCAATTGCCATTATATCAATGTCTAAGTGTACGATAAATCCCGTTTCGCCAGTTCCATTGACAAAGCTACTGGTTAGAAATGTGTGATCACGTTTCCAAGGCCATAATTCTTTTAATTCAGCAAATGCTGTCATTTTGAGATCAATTGAATCAGCATGGTTTATTAGTGTGAGATATTCTCCTATTTTTTCTGGAACTAAAGCATTTGCAAATTTTATTTCAGCTGCAGCTGTTGGAAAGGTTTTTTTTCTAGAGAAAAAAAATACTTTTCTGTCTCTATATTTATCTGTAATTTCGTATTTAAATTGCTTGAAATGTGCTTGTACGCTTGGTAATGCAAATATATTTTTTGGGTTAGCAGAGGAAGTATGTAACTTGTTCAATTCTTGTAGAGCTTTTTGACGCTGTATTGTACGTATATTATTTTGTTGTGCGTGTGTTTGAGGTGTTTGCTTATTTTCTGTTTCTTGTCTGCGGGAATCAAGAATATCATCTTTAAGTTTGTTAGCAAAATCACTCTGTTCTTCTTGTCTACTTGATGAATGATGGCCATTAGTTGTATCTGAAATTGAAAGATTTTGATCATTAAAATTCAGATTTGAAGGCAAGTCAAATGATTGTCTTTCTTCATTCATGAGAGATATATCAGGATAAATTTGCATCATTCCATGTTCGCTATCTCCTGTTTCTTTGTTGTAATAATCTTGGGCGAGAAGAATCCGATCTTCATAAGTAATTGTATAAGATATAATTTTATCTGTGTCTGTTTCGTCGCTAAAATTATAAGGTTGTGTATCAAATGTATTTATACTGTTTGTATTGGTAGTTTCAGTAGTAGTGTTTGTACTTGTTTCAGAAGTGCTTTCCATGCCCAAAAAAGGATCAGTATCAGCATCTTGAACATTTAATGCAGAGATATGGGAAAAAATAAAAAATGTGAAAATGGTGGTTAGTATGCTTTTTTTTGTATGAAACATGTAGTTTGTCCAAGAAAATTTTAATAAATTTGTTTTGCTTTTAGTGACTGTATTTTTTTATAAGAAATTCAGTTTTACATGCTAATTCATGCGAAGCCTTTATGAGTGTGATTATGTTGGCAGCAATTGCAAAAACAACACCCCACGGTTGTAATTTTTTACAAAGTTGGTCTGAGAAACCTTCTTTTAATGTTTGTGATTCTGTTTGCAATTGATTAAGCGCTTGTTGAAAATGCATTTTTGTTAAAACAATAGGTAATTTTGGATTAAAAGTAGTTTGCTCCGCATAGTAAAATATTTTTGCTGAATCAATAAATGAACGTATGTCACGTAATGATTGTTGCTCCATTTGTTGTATTGTTTTTGCAATAAATGCATCTGTAATTGATGGATCAAGCTCTATCGATTGATCATGTATAATACTATTTTTAAAGATTTGAATTTTTTGCTCTTTATCAGGAGCTTGTATGTTAATAATTTTCCCTGCAAAGCGACTTTTAATCTCTGGAGGTAATTTGTCAACATTATTAGCAGTACCAATGACAATGATGTTAGGAAAGAATTTTTCTATATGATCAAGCATGAGCCAAAAGCTTGCAGCAGTTTGTGAATGGTCAGTTTGTTCGCTTTTATGGTGTTCAAATAATTTATGCAATTCATCGATAATGATGACTTTTTTTGATCCATCTGCAATGCATTGTGTTAAGGTTTTTTGTAGATTGATAGCAGTGTCATTTCTAAATTTACCTAAAAAGTTTGTTGCTGGAATAAATGCATAAGTATATCCAAGTATTTCAGCTATTGCGCAGGCTAACGTTGTTTTGCCTGATCCTGGTGGACCTACTAAAATAAAGCGATGAAAAGATGGTATATTTATAATGGGTTGATTTGAGAGAAGGCAACGTGAACGTAATTGTAAATATGTAAAAATTCCTTTTACTAATTTTGGAGCGTTTTCTATTGATGATTCTAAAATCCATTGTGCAGGTCTTGGTAATGGAGTTTTGTCTATTGTTTGATTTTCCTGAGCAATACTTTTTTCCGTTGCATTTTGTTGGTCTCCTGCATTTTGCTGAAAATACTCAGGATCAGGTATATATAATGGTGTCAGATTAAAATGTACTGATTTGTCAGTTGGCGTCTGTTGTTTTTCTTGGGCAGATGATAAGAAGCTGAATAAAGATATTAAAGTAATTAATCTAAGTTGGTTCATGAGAATATCGCTTTTTTAGCCTGATTTACCCAAGAATTTTCTGCATCTCTTTTAGCTTTTTCAGCAGCAGCTTTTTCAGCAGCAGCAGCTTCTCGGGCTTTTCTTTCTTCTGTGTTTGCCATCATATCTTTGTAAAGTTTTTTATGTTCATCAGGTATAAGTTGCTCAACACATTCCTTATATTGCAATGTCATTTCTGGGCTTTGATAATAACTAAGAGCAATTTGTATTTTTTGTTGCTGAACAAAATGTCTTTCATGCATTTCTAGATTTTCTTTATGATAACGATCTTGTCGTTCTTCATCAGTTTCTTCTTCAATATCATATTGTATTTTGGTTCTTTTGCTCAGATAGCTATTCATTCCCTGAGAGATATTATTTTGGGTGATAGTTATTGGATAAGGCTGATTTTTATTCTTTAGCTTGCTTTGCACCAAGATTTCTTTTGATAATTTTTCTAAATCTCGCCCAGAGTAGGGGTTTATTTTTTCTAATTCCTTAATTAAAAAGGATTCAGTTATTTCTGCATTCATTTGACTATTTTTAGTCGATAGGTTTTTGCGAAGAATATTGTTTTTTCTTGTGGGATCAGTCATTAGTGGGAATTCTATAAAGTCGGAGAGGATTCTGCTTTTAACTGGTTTTGGTAATTTATGTATACGATTCATCGTTCCGATAAGAAAGAAGTTATTATTGTTTTTTTGTCTATCAAGGAATGTCCATAATGCTGTAGCTGTTTCATCTGTGTCATGATGTTTGCTTTCAGTATTTTCAAGTAATCGATGTATTTCATCGATAATTAAAATAGTTGGCTTATTAGAAGATTCAATTTTTTCCAGTTCTTTTTGTAGCTGTATCGCTGTTTGATTGCGATACTCTTTTAAAAAAGATGTGCTTGATAAAAATTTATATTCCCAGCCTTCTTGAGACATTTTGTATGCTATGGCTTTAGCTGTAATAGATTTTCCAGTTCCAGGTTCACCCACAAAAAATGCTGATCTATAATTTTCCACACCAGGAAAATAGTTGGGATCTTGTAGGTAGTTGACGATACATTGAGCTTCTTCTGGAGAAGATTCAAAGACAAATTCCATTTCTTTGATATCGTTTTCATTAAAGGATTCGGTTTTGTTGATGAGGTTGAAATTTTGTTGTTGTTGAGCTATTTCATCCATAATTTTCTTACGAATTTCTTCTGGTACTTCAGGTGCATATAATGATTTTATGTCGAAATGGACAGGACGAATATTGTTAGAATCGATGGAATCATTTGGTAAGGAAGTCTGGAAAAATAATATAGATGCGAAAATAGTATGACGTGTGTACGACATGTGGTTACTCCGAAAAGAATATATTATGAAAACACTGTTATTCTTCATTGTAATGAATTTTTTGTATTTAACAAAATTTTTATAGAATGTAGATTTTGTGGCGCAATTATTCAGGTTGGATTTATTTTATAAGTAACCTGTGCAAATATAGCCTGAGTTATTAACATTGCTTGTTTTAAATCTTCTTCCTGCGCTCGTTCTGATACTTCGACGTTGCTTCCTACTTCGCATAAAGCTATGTAGGACACAGCAGCAGTAAGCACCCGCTTGGCTTTCGAGGTTTTGGCGAAGGTGCGTCTTCATATGTTTGTAAAGATCGTCTGAGAGGCTCTTTTGAGGGGGCTTTTGACCGCAATTTATGCAGATGTTAAACTTATAATAGGAAGTTATTCTGTTTAGGGCGTATTTTTAGGGGGGCTAAAAATGACTAAAAAACAAAAGTTTATATCAACTTTTTTCTTTATTGGATTATTGTTAACAGCAACGAGCGTTATGCCGATAACGGTTATTACTAATACTCCAGCAGTAATTAGGGTTGTGCCAGCGATGACTGTTATACCACGCAGTGAAGGATGGGCAGAAATACTAGGAACTGGTTTAGGTGTATTAGTTGGATGTAAGTTGGCCCAGTGGATAAAGGCCAAAGAACAACAAAAAGAACGTGTGCAATTTGCTAAGGGATTAGCTCCTTTGATAGGGCAAGAGATGGCTAACTTTATAAGCAATCTTGGGCCTGATGAACGAAAATATGCACTGCAAAATATGAGTTATTTAATACAATTAAATCAATCTTCTGCTCAACCAAAAATAACTTTTGCAAGGGCTAAGTTGCTTGAAGATATATTTAGAGCTTATCCGAAAATTAATTAAAGAAGAAAGCCCTTTTTAAAAAGGCTATAATAGCCTTTGGAAACAAACAAAAAAAAGGGCTGTTATGAAGTTTATATCAGATAAGCTGTGGTGTGAATTAAAAAGTGTATTTTCG
>DATEAY010000017.1 GCA_035288105.1 Candidatus Babeliales bacterium | reverse complement strand
GTCAAATTCAGGTCGTCCAACTTTTGTTTTTTTTGTCGAAAATACACTTTTTAATTCACACCACAGCTTATCTGATATAAACTTCATAACAGCCCTTTTTTTTGTTTGTTTCCAAAGGCTATTATAGCCTTTTTAAAAAGGACTTTCTTCTTTAATTAATTTTCGGATAAGCTCTAAGAAAATTAAAATTCGCTTATTCCGTAAAAATTTCATTTATTTTTTCTAAATCCTGCCACTTGAGTACAGAAACCAGCGTACGATTTTGACTTTCTGAGCCGGTGTAAATGCAATAATTACGCCCAGCCTCATCACCAGCCAAATTTGACCAGTAATGCAATTCTTCAAAATAGTCTTGCGAAATTGTCTGTCCTGATTTGATTTCTACCGGAAACAACTTACCGCCATGACCAATGATACAGTCAACTTCATGACCCATTTTATCTCGCCAGAAATAATAATGGGGAATGCGTCCAACGTTATAGCGTAACTTCATCAATTCAGCAATGGTATATGATTCAAATAATCCACCACGTAGATAATGTGTTGCAACTTGTTTTGCACTTTCAAGTTCAAGCAAAAAACATGCAATGCCTGTGTCATAAAAATACAATTTTGGAGTTTTTACTAAACGTTTACTAAAATTTTTAAAATGAGGTTGCAACAAAAAAATGATATAACTTACTTGCAATAATGAAATCCATGCATTTGCGGTTGTAAGACTAATACCGCAATCATTTGCCAGAGAACTAACATTCAATAACTGTCCAATGCGCCCTGCACACAACTTCATGAATAATTGAAATGTTGCCAAATCAGATACATTTTTTATTTGACGCACATCACGTTCAAGATACGTACGAATATAGTTAGGATACCAATCTGCAGGAGAAAGATTATGATGAGCATAAACACGAGGATAGGAGCCTTGAAAAATCATATTGTTACTATCAGCGGGAAGCATGTCAGCCTGCTTTAATTCTGATAAAGCAAGCGGCAACAAGGTAAGAATTGCTACTCTGCCTGCTAGCGTTTGCGTAATTGCCTTATTCAACAAAAAATTTTGAGACCCTGTTATAACAAAAAAACCGTTCTTCTGGGTTCTATCAACCTCTGTTTGTATGTACGAGAGCAACTCTGGAGTATTTTGTATCTCATCAAGAATAATCCCGTATTCATTATTGTGGAGCGCTAAAAAAGCACGCGGATCAGAATTTGCAAGATTATATGCATCAAAATCTTCCAATGATACATATTTATAGTTCGAAAATGTTGCCTGAGTAAGGGTTGTTTTACCCGATTGTCGTGGACCAAGCACCGCAACAACAGGAAACTGTTGAGCCATCTGTCTTAATTTGGGCTCAAGATCTCTTTTAATCATAAATACTCCTTAATTTTTTAGGAAAAACGCCTTATGGACAATTCTGCTTTTAAAAAGAAGATTTGTCCAGCAATGCTCTAAATAATTTCTGGATCGCTGTTTTTGAGTGGACAAAAATTAAAAAATAGACTTTTTCACTCACCAGATTGTCTAAGTTTGTGCATTTTCTTGAAATAACATGTTAGGCTTGCCCATACTCAATAAAAATCAAAATTTGGGGCAATACAACATGGTCAAAAAAGTAATTGCCATAACAGCTCTACTAATTGGATTAGGCTTCATGCTCATACCCTACGATGCATTGCTTGAATACAGATCGAAACGTAATTTTACTGTTTCTCCTGAACCGGAAGGTAAATCTATGCGCAAAAAAAATAATGCACTACCTGTTTTTGTTATACAAAAACATGATGCAACCAATCTGCATTACGATTTTCGGTTAGAAATTGATGGCGTGCTCAAATCATGGGCAGTTCCAAAAGGTCCCTCAACAGATCCACACGATAAACGCTTAGCAATGGAAACAGAAGATCACCCAATGGATTATGCAACATTTGAAGGCGTTATCCCTGAAGGCCACTATGGTGCAGGTCCTGTTATTGTCTGGGATAAGGGAACATTCACTAACATAAAAGAAAAAGACGGTAAAATAGTTCCACTCAAACAATGTTACAAAAACGGACAGATTGAAGTAGATGTGCACGGAAAAAAATTACAAGGCGGTTATGCACTTATTCGCACAAGCAGTAATGATGCAAAAAAGTGGCTGCTCATAAAAATGCGTGACCAATATGCCGATGCACGCCGCAATCCGGTCAGCTCTCAACCAGAATCAGTACTTTCTGGCAAGACAATAGAAGAGCTACAAACAACCAAAAAAAAACTAAAAAAATGAAGATCAAAGTTGGTCGTTATTCAGTAGACATAACACATCCTGATAAAATTTTATTTGGTAAATCCGGGTTAACTAAACAAGATCTTGTTGATTATTACTTTGCCATTGCTCCGATAATGATGCCCCATATTGATGACCGTCCCATTTCTATGCAACGTTTTCCTCAAGGCATTGCTAAAGAAGGTTTTTACCAAAAAGATGCCAGTGATTACTTTCCAAAGTGGATAACGCGCATTCCTATTGGTAAACAAGAAGGTGGTAAAGTTGATTATGTGGTGATTGATAAACCTGCAACACTCATCTATTTAGCAAATCAAAATTGCATTACACCGCACGTGTGGCTGAGTAAAACTGACAACATCCACAAACCAGATCGCATGATATTTGATCTTGACCCTGCAGAAAGCCTTAGTTTTGCAGACATTCAAGATGTGGCAAAAAAATTAAAAACTATACTTGATGATCTTGAACTACCCACATTGTGCATGCTTACCGGATCTCGCGGTGCGCACATTGTTGTACCATTAAAAAGTGTGCATACGTTTGATGAAGTGCGCGATTTTGCGCATGATATTGCTAAACTTCTTGCACAACAATTTCCTAAATTAATCACGATTGATGTACACAAAACAAAACGTGGTAAACGAGTATTTATTGATTGGCTGCGCAATGGATTTGGTGCTACTGCTGTTGCACCATATGCAGTACGCGCGCGAGAAAATGCTCCTGTTGCAATGCCAGTGACGTGGAAGGAATTGTTATCACCAAAAATGATTTCGCAAAAATATACGATTAAAAATGTTGGCAAACGAATAAGTAAAATTGGTGATGTGTGGCAGGATATGAATAAGTATGCGGTGACGCTAACAAAAGCACGAAAAAAATTGGATGTAATAATTAATACGCTTGATCCTTCAACAAGTTCAGGATGAGCGCGGAAAGGAGTTCACATGATGATAATAATTATATTAGCAACAATCGGCCTGATTATTTCTATATACGGAATAACGATAGAACGTAAATTGCAGCAAGATGCACAATACAAAGCAGCATGCGATATTTCTGATTCCATTTCTTGTACACGTCCCTTCTTAAGCCCCTACGGAAAAATGCTTGGTATCTCCAACATTTGGGCATCTGCATTCTACTACATAGTAATTATTGCAGCAGCACTTATGGACTACTATCGGTTGCTTGTACTCATTACCCTCGCAGGATTTCTCGTGACAATAGCCTTTGCCTACATTCTCTATTTTAAAATTAGATCACTTTGCTTAATTTGCACATCTCTCTATATTGTCAACATAGCACTTGCGATTGTTTGCTACATTTCATCATTGAAGTCGTTCTTTTAAAAAGGATATGTATGAAAAAACACATTACACTGTATGCACTGTTGTTTGTATCGTCAACAATTTTGAGCATGGATGAAAAACTTGCTGTATCATCAGCAGATAATTCACCTCCAACTTCTCCTAGATACTCAACAAAATTACATGACAGCTCCTTGACTCAGAAAGAAATTCTAGAACTATTAGCTAAGAGCCCATCCCTAAACTAGAAAAAAGCCTTTAGAAAAAGTAAAATCTCCTTAAGAAACAACCGAAAATTGATTCAAAAGGAGATTTACACATGTGCCATACTAAAAATTGTTATGAAATTTGCATAAACAAAGCGTTT
>DATEAY010000016.1 GCA_035288105.1 Candidatus Babeliales bacterium | reverse complement strand
CACAAATCAATTGTGGACGTATCGGAATTCGTCTTGCCGCTGCAACGAATTCCGATACGTCCACAATTGATTTGTGCAATTCAGGAATAAACTTGTGCAAGTGACCAAGAATAAAGCGAGTAGATAAATGTTCATACCCATTATCTGGTGCTGTGGTACATAACGATCCTCCACGTGCAACAACATCTTTGATACGTGCAATCATATGCGCGTATTCATGTTCAGAAAAATAAGGATTTAATTCATATCCAGCACACTCATCACCCAACAATTCTACTGCATCTACACGCAATACCTTTGCATCACGTTTGATAAGCGCTTCGGGCAATACCAACCACTGTGCACGTTTTTCAAAACAATTAGGAATATATAGTGTTGATTTTCCACTCAAATCAATCACCAGAGCTGTTCCTGGTTCGTTTACACCAGTGTAATAGAAAAATGTTTTATCTTGTCTAAACCGCTCAGAACCTTGCTCAAAAGCCCCAAATAGTACAACAATGCCTTGTTGGATGTGTGAAAATTCCGTTTTTATTGATTCAATAAGTTCTTTACGTCGTAATGCATACACAGAACCTTCATCAGCACGTGGCGCTAATCCGCCAAAAAAATCTTTCATATATAAAAACCTTTACTATTTTTTCATTAGAACGGACGACGATCTGATAATGCTTTAAATACTGTTAAACGATCCATACCCTCAAGCGATGAACCTACTGGTAACCCACGCGCTAAACAAGAAATTACAATATCTTTTCCTTTTAACTTTCGTGCAATATACGTAGCAGTTGCTTCACCTTCAGGCGTTTGATTCGTAGCTAAAATCACTTCTTTTATTATTTCATTACCAACTCGATCAACCAATGCATCAATGGTAAGATCTTCTGGCCCTATACCTTCAAGTGGAGAAATCGAACCTCCCAATACATGGTATACACCTAAGTATCCTTTTGTTTTTTCTATCGCAAGTATCTCTTGCCATGTTTCAACAACACATACAATTGTCTGATCTCGTTTTGCAGATGAACAGAAAATGCACATTGATGCAATTTCTTGCCAGTAAAAACAGGTAGAGCACTTTTTTAATCTTTCTTTTGCTGCTTGCAGCGATGCACAAAATTGGGCTATTTGCTGTGGTTGCATTTCCAAAAAATGTGCTGTAACACGATACAAATTTTTCGAAGCAAGATATGGAACCTGCTGTAACACTTTTAATAAATGAGCAAGCGTCGGTAATTCTTCTAACATAGTTATACCAATTTAAAATAAGCCATTAGTCTTGCTTGAATAAAACCAAAAACTCTGCCCGCACAAATATACAACGTAAGTCCTGCTGAAAAACTTGCAGTAAGCGCTCCAAAAACAAACGCCATTACAATTTTACTCATTCTTTGTTGAGGATCGCCTTTGGTATCTTGAATAAGCATAGTAAGAGTAACTAAAATGGGAAGAATAAAATAAGGATCACGTAATGAGAGGTCTGGAATCCATAACATTGGCGCTTGATACAATTCAAACGAACTTGAAAGTACACGACTAAGTGCAAAAAAGATAGGCAATTGAATTAAAAGTGGCAACAAACATCCAAGTCCCGGTAGTCCATTTTTACGTATCAGTTCAGTACGTTCTGCAAGCAACTGATCTGGATTATTTTTAAAGCGCTGTTCAATATACGCCAACTGTCTTTGATATTCCATCTGCTGTTTTTTAAATTTTTCCTCGTTATTGCGCAGCGAAACAGGCAGTAATAACAGTTGAATCAGCAATGTTAATGCTATAATTGCTAACCCATAATTGTGTAGATATTTGTAAAACCAATTGAGAAAATACAACATTAGTTTTGCTAATGACGAAAGCACACCAGAATAATCTAACGTTTTTTCTAAACGTGTATCAACGGCAGCAATTGCATCAAGCTCTTTTGGACCAAAATAAAATGATAACTGCCATGATGTTTTTTCTGTTACAGTAGGACCTTCAAGAATTGAAAACAAACGAGTTCTGTCTTCCAATTTATAATATGCGCGATGAGCAAAATTATTATCATCTGTAATGAGTGTATGTATAAAGTAACGATTATCTGTACCAAACAATATTGGCTTAAACCACCCACTGAATACATCTAATTGGTTTACGTGTTTTTTTGCAAACACATTCGCTTTATCAATTACAATTGACGAGATAATGTCATTATCCTTAAGATCGGGCATACATGGTGCAGGAAAGAAAATGCGAGGCTCTGCTTGAATGTGTTCGCCATTTTTCGGCGCAATCTCAATTAACAGATCAATTTTAGGCTTGTTTTTATCAACAATAAAAATTTTTTGTACTACACACTCATCATTACCACCAGCATAGATTAATTCATGCGCTTGGTCATTTTCTTGCGCAGAAAGCAATATATAGTAGAACGGCGTCTTATCTTGCAATGCTACAAGAAAACAACGATTTGCACGATCTGTATCCGTTACAGGAAACACCGTACGAATTGTTTTAGTACGGCCATCCGACTCACGATTAAAATCGACACTATCAAGCGATGCGCCATCAGTTGAAAAGCTTAACGCTCCCCATTGCGTTTCAAGATCTGTTATTTTTCGTTGAGATGTGCGTTTTTGATCAAAAAAATCGACCTCTACATTGAGCGGCTTATATTCTTTTTTTTCTTTTGGAGCAACAAAGCTTGATTCTACTTCTTCTTTGGCAGTACTACCAGGAAAAAAATAATTCAATGCAAAGACCGTTACTAACGCAAATCCGACTGGTACAACCAAGTCTCTCATATTCATATACGCACCTCATTAAAATATAATTGGGAAAACCATCGATGCTATTATCACACTACGAAACAGACCGATATAACTTGCAATTGACTAATTCAGCATAATGATGATACCATAAAAATGATTTTTCACCTAGCGCACTGCACAACTTACTCGATAAAAAGTAAAGAACAACAGCGCACACCACAAACGTAATAAAAATTAAAAAAAGGATGAGTTATTATGAAAATGCAAAAAAGAAAATTCCGCATCGGCGAACTTGCAAAAAAACTTGAACTTGAACGATTTGTTGTACGCTTCTGGGAAAAAGAGTTCAGCATAAAAACAAAACGCTCGCAAGGAAGTCAACGTTTTTACGATGAAAACGATCTTAAAAAATTCGAACTTATCAAACGACTTCTCTATGAAGAAGGCTTTACCATTGTTGGTGCAAAAAAGAAACTTAAAGAAAAACCATCCACTAAAGGTGAATCTATCATTGCATCACAAAAAACAACAATGGAAGAATCTACCAAACATGTGAACAAGTCACCTGAAAATGAAAAAATTGAGCACCTCTCGCAGCAAATTATCGATTTAAAGGATAAATTGCGTAAATTACGAGAGATGCTCTAAGTTTTTATTCTATAATTTGTTGCGACATATTAAATTTTGGACCTTTAACTAAATCCTCAAGTGTGAAGGGAACACCAGCCTTACTTGATCTTTTAAAAGGATTACGATGAGTATGATCATTTTCAAATTTCATAATATACAATGATACCAACACTCGAATGCCACCTACTGTACCGCCAATTATTTTCCATGGCATTGTTCCCCATGCAAAAAACTTTTGGACAATCGCTGTGCACAGATAATTGAATGTGCTAAACCAAAAAAATTCTAGTCCCATTCTCACCTTTGCGTGATTATTAGGCCCAAACCACTTTGATAATTTGCCGACGTCAGAATGACATGAATCAAAAATAGGATAATGATATTGATCAAATAAAGTACATCCTGTACTACACGCAATTAAACCGGCTGTCCCTTGCAACAAACCACTTGTTTGACTATGCACCAAATCAGGTACTATCATAACTGGCAAATATGAAATCAATAACAACAATTTATCCTTCATTTTTTCAAACTTTGTAGGAGAAGTAATATCCGTTGTTATTTGTGCATTTTTAAATAATTCATTATTCACAATAAAATCTTTTTTTTGCCGTAGCAATTGAATATGTTTATCTTCTATTTTAAAACGATTATCAATACCATCACTATACTCTCCATCCTGCCATGAATACTTTCCATTATTGGAACCTTCAACAATAAGTCTTAACAACTCTTCTTGCTCTTCAGTCATATCCTTCAGATCTTCATGTGTAAAATAATATTTCATTCCTTTGGTATGAACGGTCCTGGAACCTTTAAGCGAATCATCCGTTATCAAATTATCAAATCGCGACGACATCTCAACACCTTTTTGTGTTACATAACGAAACACAGAAAGTGCTTGGACAGTGGGCACACTTATAAGAACCGCAATCATTTTATCACGAGATACATTTTTATTAACTTTTTGTTCTTTTTTTTGCGGAAAATTAAAATGATTTGGAAAATGCAAAGCAGGCTTAATCTCTTGAACCCCCTCATTAAACTTGGTATCAAAAAAACCTCCATGATCTTCATAAGAATCAGGAAGATAAAAACACATATAAGTAAAAGCATCTTTGTGAAGAGCAAAAGTCACTAACACATTATGCTTTGATAGAATCTCTACCTCTTTAGCAACTTCTGGCTCTAATGCATCAAATTCTTTGCGTACATTACAAAGCGTAATATCAGGGATACGTCCAATAAAATTGATTGCATCAGTAGCGATTCCCTTACATGCAAGTATTTGCCGAGCTTTAGGATTATTAGCACAATCATCCCGGGCAAACAAAGTATTACGCTCTTTGCGTACTATAGACCCTGCATTACCTTCAGTCATTGCAAAATATCGACCAAGTCTACGACACTTTTCTTTATCTACCATTGCCAAGTCCATTGCATATGCAGTATGCATCGCCAGCAATATCACCACATTAAGCGCATATCTTTTCACAAACACCATAATCCTTATGCATATAGAAACATTTTGAATAATTCAATCTATTATAAATCTTATCAATATTATTATTTTACGCAAACCGAAATATCCAATAGACATGCTTGGTTTTTACTCATTGTTTCTTGTGTGAAATTACGATATCATGTCTTTCACCTAATTTAAGATAAGAAACAACTAAATCAGCTCGCCCTGAGTGCCACGCAGTGGTGTATCGAAGGGAAGGTGAAAAATAAACAAGGTAAAGTTT
>DATEAY010000015.1 GCA_035288105.1 Candidatus Babeliales bacterium | reverse complement strand
TTAAAGATTAATTACCTTAAAGAACTACCCTTCGATACATTTTACTCTGCCTACGGCTGCGTAAAACACTCAGGGCGAACGGGTTTTGAGAATTAAATTTTTAATTATTGGTATTTTTTCAAAAACTCAACAGAACCTAGTCTTATTTTTAACTCCTTGCAAAATATAACGCATTTCTTCCATCCTTATCGCATGCATCAGGATTGGCATTATGCTTCAACAACAAGTCTATCATCTGCCTCTTACGCTCTTGTGGATTTTTTTCGATACAAAATACATAGTGTAACGGTGTTCTTTTTTCATAATCAGTCGCGTCTACCAAAGCATCATGTTGCAACAAAAAATCCGCTACGGAAATTTTTCCTTTCTCAACAGCGATATGGAGCGGTGTTACACCACCAATAGTCTTGGCATTTACATCAGCACCTTTTTTAACCAATTCTCTTACAGATCTCAGACCGCCTCGTCGTGCTGCGTAATACAAAGGAGTTGCCCTTATAGCACATCGCACATCAACTATAACATCCTTATGCTCAAGTAACGTGCACAAAATAGCGTATCTACCCTTTTTAGCAGCATAATGCAAAGGTGTTTGCCCATGTTGATCAAAAACATTCACTCTAACATTTCTATCCAATAAATTCTGTACCATTTCAACAGTTCCATATAATACAACTTTATGAAGCACTGAAACTCTCTGCTCATTAGTATCATTTATTGCATAATTTGCACCAAGTAAAGCTTCCAAAAGTGAAACCTTTTTGAGCTGACATACTCTTTGGAGTAATGTACAGTTTTTTTTATATGGTAGAAATACATCAAATCGACTCCCTATCAATGTCAATAGCGTTTTTGCTTTGACATCACGCTTACTTAATGCATGTATCAAACGTTTTAAATTTATTTGATCTATCTCGCGTTGATGAACATAGCGTCCAGCATATACTTCCATAAAGTGTTCGACTTGAGCATAATAATTAATCTCAAAAACTTTGAAAATCACAGTTTTTCTGAATTCATGATCATGATGCCAAAAATGGCAAAACATCTCTTTATCTCCTATTTCTGCATAATGTTGCAGGATTTTAGTACATGCACCATAATTACCTACTATGGAACATGCAGGAGTGGGACATTTACATGCACACTCATAATCTGATGCATCTGGACATATATCTCCAACATTCCACCATTTATTACACATTTTACTGACTTGTTTCAATCGACCTATTGCCTGAAATCCTAACCATGCTTTAATCCCTTTTACTACTATTTCTTCTGGCATAGAAAACAGAACGTTATTGATAAGAGCAGATAGATACTGAGTATCACTATTTTTTATATCCATTGCAGTTGCAAAATGAGATATAATTACAATACTACATGTTATTGTTTTTTTATTCATGATCGTCTTTCTTTGCTTACAACAGCATTATATTACATAATTTCAATCAACAAACCCCTTCTCATGCTTATTCTATACCACTCTTGTTTTGTTTTGCTAAAAAATTATAGTCTAAAATTACGAATAATCTTTTATCGTGAGTCTAAAAATCGGAGTAGCAATGAATTTTGCAAAGAAAATAGTTTATTTTCTTTTTATAACGAGCAGTTTTGCTGCACTCTGCAATGACGATCACATAAAAATCACCTACACACAACGCCGAAGTAAATTTGCACGTGAAAAAAAAGAACGACTTGCGCACAACCGTGCTGCACGCAATCACCGTCCATGGTTTCGTAACAGACCTCCTTCAAAACATCGCATTACACACATGCTTGGAGGCTTTGTCGAAGATGTCGTCAGAGTTAATTTGGGTCTTTTTTCTTGGGACTCATTCAAAGTTTTAGTCATCACTGCACCCTTTTTTGCAGGTGCACGCATGATTGATGAAAAACTACACAACTGCTTTTTTGATCATAAAAATAAAAAAAATAGAAATGAACCTGCACAATGGTGCAAAGAAGTTGCACGCTTAAGCATAGGAATTCCTATTGCACTGCTTGGTACACAAGCATTTTTAAGCCGCAACGATGACATGCAAATGACAAGTCAAATCTTTCTGACCGGGATGCCATTTGTATTGCTCGCAAAAGATTTTTTTAAAGAACAATTAAATTTCGATCTGTGTAAAAGACCTTTTCACCAAACATTTGCCAAAGAACAACGCAAGTTTGGTGGATTCCCATCAGGGCATTTAGCTGAAGCAACATATACTGCTGTGCTATATGGTATGCGTTTTGGCATTAACTATGCACTACCCCTGGGCAGCATCGCAGCTTTTGTAACTGTCATATTTTTATCCAGCAATCGCCACTATCTTTCTCAAATGATCGCTGGAGCTGGATTTGGTGCAATGTACGCACTATCGGCAAATAGACTTATTGATTCCAAACTGGCAAAAAAAAGAGAACTTCAACTTGGGCTTGGAACCAGTGATACTGGAAGTCCAGTGATGAAACTCTCTATGAAATTTTGACGAAATACTTTAGCCCAATTTTGGTGAGTAAAATATATTCGTCATGTGATATTAAAACCTATTTACCAATTCAGCAAAATACTGCGCTTCCTGCGCACTATGCTCTGCATCAGTAATGCTCAAGCCCACAATAATTACATCGGGTCTGAGCGCAAGAATTTTATCAACATTATCACGATTAATCTTTGCAGAAACAAAAATAGGCAAACTCGTGTTGCCTTTTATCATATCCCATTTATCAAGAAGGACAAGCGATTCTGTTTCGCTATAGGGCTGATGAAAAAGAAGTGCATCAACACCAAGATTTTTTGCTTCAAGCGCCGATTGTCCAACAGAATCAGAATCTATTAAGTCAAGCATTACCTTGATGTTGGCGCTATGTGCTGCTGTTGTTGTTGCATGTATCACATGATGTGATGTTCCAGCCATCACGGTAATCCAATCCGCTCCTGCGTCAGCAAAAAGATCTACTACTTCCTTGCCTCGATCAACAATTTTGGTATCAGCAAGGATTACTTTATCAGGAAATGCCTCCTTAAATCGTTTTATAGCTTTAGTGCCATGATGATAAATAAGAATTGTTCCCACTTCAATAATATCCGCATATTGAGCAACCTCTGATCCGATAGCAATTGCTTTATCTAAATCAATAAGATCGAATGAAATTTGTAACTTCATATCACGTTCCCCAAAGAATGTGATTACTATTTTAAATAATCATTATGAATAATGCTCGCTCCGACTTCGTTAAAACTTCGTCGGACTAGGTAAGTATAGCAGTATTTATAGTTTAAAAAAATGGTGCTCCTTTTTAATCGATAATATGAGTTAAATTTTTTAAAGGCTCACGATTTTCTTCTGTTTCGACGGGCCTAAATAGATGACGAATAGTCAGCATATATGAACTGTTTTCTATAATATTAATTCCCTTTTTTACATATACATCCGGCAAAACAAGATTTGCCGTTCCATTTGTTGTCTTCCTTCCTATATTCATTTCAATGTTTTTTGGTTTTGCGATAATTATTATTGTTGCAAGAGGAATTTCCACTCCTTCTGTCAAGGCAACTTCTTGTGTTTCCCAATAATATTCACTTCTTTTATCATCGTATTTTTGTTCACATGAATAGACTTTAGCAGGAACACCTAGCACACGATTCCAATTAAGAATTGTGTTTTCAAATAAAGGAACGGGAGTGATTTCTGACGTGACAAGAATATCTACTCCGTCTTTCTGATGTTTTCTTGGAAAACTAATTTCACCATTGTAATTAGACGCCGTTACGTACCCACCATACGTAGCCAAAATCCCCTCTACCGAGACAGATTGTACCATTTGTACCATGCCTTTAGCGGTATATTTAGCCAATTTTCCTGGTTTTTTTAACTTTTGACTTATCTTTTCAGCATCAGTCAACGGCTGTGGCCTAAAAAAAAAGGCTATCCGAGGACCTGCTCCGACCTTTGAAAAAATGAGCAATAATAGCAATAGATGAACACAATAGTTTTTTTTCATATTCACACTTTATTGGTAATACAAATTGTATTTTACTCCTAATCATGGTACCATAGATAAAGAGTAAAAAGATATATTTTATGGGAAGAAAAGTGGACAAGCATCATCTAGAGAGCAACTTTACACATATTCAGTTGGACAAACTCATCACTAAATATACCCTCTCAACCGACCAAGCAAACAAATTAAAGCGCTATCTGGAGCTTTTAGTTGAATGGAATGAGAAATTTAATTTAACAGCCATCACTGATGTGGCAGCTATTATACAGTACCATTTTGATGATTCACTCGCTCTAGCACAGCATATTGACTTTTCTGCTATACATTCAACCGCAGATATTGGTACCGGAGCAGGATTTCCAGGCCTCCCCTTGAAAATCTTATTTCCACACCTAAAAATGATACTCATTGAAGTTAATAATAAAAAAAGATCATTTTTAGCACATGTTGTTCAAGAACTGGAACTGGATAACGTTATTATATATCCATTTGATTGGCGCACATTTTTACGCACCACAAGTCACCATATTGATTATTTTTTTGCTCGCGCATCACTGCAACCAAAAGAACTTGTTCGCATATTTAGACCAGCAAGTCCTTACAAAGATGCAACCCTTGTGTATTGGGCATCAAAACAATGGACGCCTGACAAAGTAGAAGAAACCTTTATCGAAAAAGAAATAGTCTATACACTGGATACGGTACAAAGAAAATTTGTTTTCTTTAAACAAAAAAATTAACCACAAAAAAAATCTCTAAATTCATTCTTTACCGGGGTCCCCGTGTGAAGAGAATCGGAGCATGGGGCAAAATCATGGTAAGAAGTTTTATCGCACGTTACATAGATGATATTTACAATGCTGAAAAAGGTGAACAGTATGGCACATTATTGCGCTACTTTGTACCCGAATTCATCACTAATTTCTTATTGTACGGCATGCCATTTTGGCTTGATGCTATTTTTGTTGGATCCCTCTCATCAGTCGATATGTATGCAACACTTGGAGTCACCAATACTCTTCTTCATTTCATTATTAAAGTTGGCGAAGCGCTTTCAGTTGGAACCACGGTACTCAGTGGCCAATTTAATGGACAAAACTCATTTGAAAATGCAGGACGTACTTTGCGCGATGCATTTTGGGTAACAACATTATTGGGCATAACATTTGGCAGTGCACTTTTCTTTGGTGCGCACACTATTTACACATGGTACGGGGTTTCAGAAGAAATGATAACACTCGGTGTTCCCTTTTTACGATTGCGCGCTGTTGGTGTTTTATGCATGTTTATTTATCTTGCATTAGTAGGATTTTTGCGTGGCATTAAAAACTCTCGCGCTCCAATGAAAATATTTATTTTCGGATCAATTCTTTTTGTTTGTTTTGATTATGTACTTATTTTTGGCAAATATGGATTCCCTGCCATGGGACTGCAAGGATCTGCACTCGCAACGGTGATACAATATAGCAGCATGATGATCATTGCTCTTGGATATGTACTCTTTAACAAAAAAAATCTTAAATATAGCATCAATCTTTTCTCTGGATTTACAGATATTTCTTATGTCAAACACTTACTTGCAGTATCATGGCCTGTTGTTCTTGATAAAGCAATTATGGCAGGGGCTTACATATGGCTTGGAAAAATGGTCGCAACAATGGGAACCGGTGGCATTGCTGCATTTTGTGTAGTCAAAGATATGGAACGTTTTGCATTTTTACCAGCACTAGCATTTGCTCAAATTATTACCTTTTTAGTCAGCAATGATGTTGGTACAAAAAATTGGGAAAGTGTCAAAATCAACATCAAAAAAACCATCTTTTTAGCCTCTGGCATGGTATCAATCATTCTCGGATTTTTTATTTATAAGCGTGCATATATCATAAATATATTTGATAAAAAAGGTGATTTTTCTGAAATAGCAATGCAAGCGTTTCCAATCCTGAGTATATTTATTATCTTTGATTTGGTACAATTGATCCTGTCTGGAGCGCTACGTGGTGCAGGCAATGTTCGCATCGTAATGGTCGTACGACTCATTACCTGTTTTTGTTATTTTGTTCCTGTGTCTTACCTGTTATCACAATGGCAGTGCGACAATGAAGCGTTAAAACTTATTCTTTTATACGGCTCATTTTATCTTGGCAACGCATTAATGAGCATATGGTATATCAGAAGATTTCGCAGTGAACATTGGAAAACACCGACAGTTTAGAATTAAACTTCAGCAAAATTAAACACCTGCAAGGAATTAATTATGTCATCTATTATCACACGAGAAGAAGTTGAAAAAATTGCTCGTCTATCAAATATTGAACTTTCTGAAACAGAAATAATCAACGCTCAAAAACATCTTGAAGCAGTCCTCAGTTATGCCGCACGCGTGCAAGATATTGCTAAAGATGTTGATGTTGCACTATTAAAAAACAGCAACATTGAAAGAGATGATACTATTCAACAGTGCAATCCAGAACCCATTCTTGCACAAGCACCAGAACGTGAAGGTGACTTTTTCGTTGTTCCTGTAATTATTGAAAACAATCAATAAAAATTAACTTAGGAAAATAATGAGCATAACTCCATTCATAACAATCCGTGAGTTAGAAGCAAAACTCGCAAAAAAAGAAATTACCCGCGAAGAAATTATTGAATTTTACCTAAGAAGATTTGAAGCCTTTGATGGCGCTATTGGTTCGGCACTGGAAGTATTTGATAAAGAATCAATTTTAGAAAAAACTAATCCATCCAGTGGTGAACTTTTTGGTATTCCTGGACTTATTAAAGACAATATCTGTCAACAAGATCGCATTACATCATGCGCATCAAGAATATTAGCAAATTTTGTTGCAACATATGACGCAACCGTCATTGCACGCCTCAAAAATGCTGGTGCATTGCTTATTGGTCGCGCTAATATGGATGAATTTGCTATGGGCAGTTCTACTGAAACATCTGCTTTCCAAAAAACACATAATCCATGGGATGTATCACGTGTACCTGGTGGTTCTAGTGGCGGATCAATTGCAGCTGTTGCCGCAGGTTTAGTACCCTGGGCACTCGGCTCAGAAACTGGTGGTTCAGTAAATCAGCCAGCAGCATTATGTGGTGTTGTTGGGTTAAAGCCAACATACGGATTAGTTTCACGGTATGGATTAATTGCATATGGCTCCTCTCTTGACCAGATAGGAATTGCAGCACGCACTGTTTACGATAGTGCTCGTGTACTTTCTGTTATTGCAGGTAAAGATGACAAAGATGCATCAATGCAACAAGTAGATAAAAAAGATTACACAAAAAATTTAACCGGAACATTGCCAAAAAATCTGCGTATCGGTGTT
>DATEAY010000014.1 GCA_035288105.1 Candidatus Babeliales bacterium | reverse complement strand
AATGGTTGGTGGACAATCCCAGCTCATAAAACTAAAAATGGTACTGTGCATCGAGTACCTTTATCAAGGTTATCATTATATATACTGCAACAACTAAAGTTAATTTCTAATGATTCAAAGTGGTTATTTCCTTCGCCTATTGACGATAACCATATTACATCAGAAGCAATAAATCATGCAGTAAGAAAAAATGCCGATAAATTTAAAGATCTCAAGCATTTTACGCCTCACGATTTACGGCGTACCGCCGCCAGTCATATGACTGCTATAGGCATCCCTCGTCTTGTTGTCAGTAAGATACTTAACCATTCAGAAAACAGCGTGACTGCAATTTATGATAGACACAGTTATGATGCAGAGAAGAAAGAAGCTCTGGATAAGTGGGGAAACAAGTTGAGCGAAATTATTGGTGATGAATAAAAAGATAAAGGCAACTAAACCTCCCGAAAAAGTATGTAATATTTTTTTTGAATTTAACTGTTAATCACTTGGTCGGCGGTTCAATCCCTTCCCGGGGAGCCAGATAAATCAAGGCTTCCCGCAACAAAGCCAACGCTAAGTAACGGTATTTTTATTTTACATTTGGCAAAATTTATAATTTTTACATGCTATTTTTATGTTTTAAATTATTGAGGTGTATGTAAAGGTCGTTTAGGCGAGGGGTGTGGTGCGACAAGAGGTCGCTGTAAGAGTTGTCCTACATGAGATAGGACTGCCTGTACCGTCAGGCAAATCTAGCGAGTTTATTAAACTCGTACTCGACTAGCGTGAGTTTATCACGACGATAGACAGAATTTCTCCGCAAAGCCCGTCTGCAAAGGTTTCTAGCGATTTCTCATGTGTATACACCAACACCGCTCAACTTTCTTCTTTCTATGTGATATCTATCGATAGCAAATTCTTGTATCAATAAATTTTCATCCTCAGAAGCTTCTTCGAGCTTGTATATCGCTTTAACACAACCCTTTTTTTCATCTTCTGCGGTCTCAAGCATAACAGCGAGTCTTATATTATTTAAATAATCTAAAAAATTATCTAATGTGCCGGTAAAATTAATCTTTTCTTTTGCTTGCTTCCATAGAAGCGTTGCTAATAGATATCCAAGAACACAAATAAAATAATGAACTTTTATTTTTTGATCAGTCCAATGAAACTGAGGCCTGATGGCAAGGTGATAAGGATTTTTTAAATTCTTAAATGCTTGTTCAATAAAAGCTTGTCCATGATAAGCTTTTATTATCTCTTCTGTGTTCCAATCATGGCGATCAGTCATAAGGATTCTAACTCCAAATTTATCTTCAAGAGCCTGTAGCTTTTCTTGGTCAACTAAATAATTAAGCTGATACTTTCCTTCGTCATGCGTAAGCGACCAGCTTATTAGATCACTGATTTTTTTATCTCGCGTTATTCTTGTTATTTTCTGTTCAAGCTTTTCTTTGTCTCTTTGTTTTAGTGGTTTTTCATTGATCTCGCTTTGTAAGCTCGTAAGCTCTTTTTTGGCTTTATCAAGAAGGTTGTATACCCAACCAATTTGCCCAGCTTTAAGACCATCAGATATAAAAACAATTACAGTTCTCTCTTCATCCCAGATGTTTTTCTTGCTTCTATAAACGTGCAACAAATTTCCAGCAATTTCTGCCTCCCCAAGATTATTAAAAGCTTCGTTTACTAATTCTTTGTGTTGATATGGCACCAGCGCACCAACATAGTGTAGCCCATCTGCTTTTATTAAGTTTAGATTCTTCTTCGAGTTGTTACCTCGATCAAATATTACAGTATGATTTTTAATGTCCATATTTAAAAAAGCCATTCTTTCTTTTAGCTTGTGTATGACTGAACTAAAAATCACAGAATCATGTCTATTTCCTTCATATGTTAAATGAAATAGCGGCACCATGCTTTCTTTTGCTACAACCATAGCAAGCCCAATTTGCCTTAAGTCAGCTCTTTTTTGTTTGTTTTTGCCTCTTTTTGCAATAGTACAATGCTCGTTGGTTGTGTGGATATATGTAAAAAAATTAGTTGTATCAAAAAATAAACTGCTAGTGTCGATCTTATAGGTTTCAAAAACTTTTTTTAACAGCTCTTGCTCTACAGCATCAATATTTTCAACCGGAAGAGCATCCATTAAATCCCAAAAGTGTTGGCTATCAAGTTTGCTTAGATTGGTTCTTAATAAATACTCTAATGATGTATTTTTTGCCCAATCATAAAACCCTCTTTTGCTTGTCGGCATGCAAAGACGACCTATTGCTGCCAACAAAAAAGTTGCTCCTGCTGTTAAATTATTTCTGATAGGATATTTTGTGGTATTTTTCCTTTTTGACTCGATATGTTTGTTTATAACGTTACAAACATCCAATTCTTGTGCGGTTTTAAGTAATGCTGCTATCGCGCCATGAGAGTATGATTTTAATTTAATCTTGTCGGTTGTGCTTTGTAAGCGTTTTAATAGATCGTTTGCTTTCCCTAAATACGCGAGCATAATAGGCCTCGGTTTTCCGTTAACCCTTCTTGATTCAACGATATACCAATATTTATTACCTCTTGAAGCTCTTGCTTGTATGGTAGCCATAAGATTTATCTTAGAGTATACATAACTAATAAATTATATATTACCTCAACAGTATAGACATGTCAAACGCATTAATATAAAATTAAATCAGAGTATACATAAATCTTGGGCACAAAAAAACCGCAATCAATTGTTTTTTAATGTATTGCGGTCTATAAATTTAATTTTTACTCTACTTTCGTGATAAACTCACGCTTGGTATTAATATTAAAATAAACTGCGATTTTACTAATAACATCATTAATTGGCAGTATATCTTTACATCGTTTCACATCTGCAATAGATTCTTTTATTTTTTCCTTATCTAGCT
>DATEAY010000013.1 GCA_035288105.1 Candidatus Babeliales bacterium | reverse complement strand
TCAAATATTGTCGTCATATATTTTCCTATTTCGCCGTCAAGCTAATAGAAAAATATATACGACAATTTTTTTTATGGAATCCGAGGGCCAAGCCTTGATAGTCACACTAGTAAAACTAGTGGTTTACCTGTCTTTAATTACCACTTCCCCCTAATTGTTTATGAAGAAATTCTTCAAAGGCTTTGCCTCGTTCTTGCATTATTCTTCCTCCAGATTTTTGTGCAGTCGAAGCAATAGATTTGGTTTCTGAATTAGCCAAAGTCGCTGCGGTAGCCTCAGCGCCCTCTTGAATAGCCATTTTGCCAACACCAGCAACTTCAATAACATATTCTTTCGTAAAAAGTTGACCGTTTTCAGTCATGTTGGCCAACTCTTTTATGAATGCATTATTTGTTATACTCGCAAACTCACCAACAGCATGAAATATCAATGTATCCAAAATCATCGTAGTTCCTATTTCGGTACCATTTTCGATGATTTGTTGCCAAGACATAGCTTTCAATTTGCTATGAATTTGTTTCCATGATTTCTTCGCTTACTTGTACAATGATTAGAATCTATATATATCCTAAATTTTCTATTTCAGAATTCTCATACGTTAAGCCGTGCTCTTTAAGAAATGTTGACAGATCTTTAAAATTTTCAATACTGATTACATTTCTATTTGTCCAACAAGCATCGCATTCATCGCATATATATAATTCAATTTCCAAATTAACGACCCTTGCTCTGTAAATTAATCCTTGTTCATCACATCGTGGACATATCATATTCTTTTTCCTTTCATTATTTATAATTTTATTGGATAAGCTGTTAGTATGTCAGATGTTCCTGGTATTATTATTATTTTACTCCCGATTCCCCATCTAGACCGATAATTCTTTTCATATCAACTATATGCGCACCTAAATCGGATTTGATCGGATCTCCTTTCATAAGCCAAGCCTCATCAATTAATGCCAAAATTTCATGTTCAGGAACATTAAAAACTGTATGCTTCTTTTTTGCCAAATTAGCTGTTGAATGACTTAATACATGGTTAATGCGATTACCATACTCCTTATCAGGTTTATAAAACAAACTGGTGGGAGATTCCCAAATATTATCTCCCCCTGATTTTAAAATAAATCCATGTTCTTTCATTTTTCGAATTTTTTCAAGTGTGGCTGCACCCTTTTCACAAATATTGGTTAAAGGCATCACTTCTTCAGCACTCATCTCGCCAATTTTAGAAACTTCAGACTGTTTTGCAATAGTAGACTGTTTCGAAACTGTAGCTGTCTTAGGAGCGTTACTTGGAATAGTCTCAGATTTTGAAATATTTTTTGTAAGATCACCCACCTCATTCATGCTTTCAAACATGGTAGCGGTGGCATCAGCGCCCTCTTGAATAGCCATTTTGCCAACACCAGCAACTTCAATAGCATATTCTTTCGTAAAAAGTTGACCGTTTTCAGTCACGTTGGCCAACTCTTTGATGAATGCATTACTTGCTATACTCGCAAACTCACCAATAGCATGAAATGCTAATGTATCCAAAATCATCGTAGTTCCTATTTCGGTACCATTTTCGATGATTTGTTGCCAAGTCATAGCGTCTAACTTGTCATGAGTTTTGCACATTAATTCAAAAGCTGCCTTTACTTGAGCTTGTGTATGCAATCGATCCCGCTCTTCCAATTGTCTCATTACATCTGATCCTGGTATCAGATCTGCAATAGCTGCGCAATATTTTTCTAGATCATCAAGTACCATAACCTTAGCGCATGACAATCCCATCTGCACACTACCGATTGCCATATCTTTCCAATGCTCAATACTTAGAGCGTGCTTTATGCCACTCATTATTCCTTCATCAACCGCATAACTAGCATCGTAAAGTACATGCATACTATGAAGAAGAACCTTTGTTGCCGTATCACAAAAATCAGATAGTTCAAAAGCAACAATTGGATTGGATTCTCTCGCAGCTTGATCCGCACGAAGATGTACAAATGGTGATAATATTTGAACGTGATGATCATGACCAAAATTACGATCCAATTCTTGCATAACAGAACGCGATTCAGTGAGTTCTTTGAGTAACTGCTCGTCAAGTTCTAAACCTTGCCTCATTTGAACTTTATTAAGAGCATCAAGACGTTCCTCTAATCTTGCCGAATTATAAGCAGTATCTTTTCGTGATAACCAATCATCTTCGAGTTGGGCAAGAAGAGACGTATCATAAATATTTAAAGAATCTTTTGGTAACGTAATATTCCTGGGAGGTTTCCTTCCAGGTATTTGTTCATCAATACGAGTACTCTGAACAACAGGTTTTGATTTTTTATCAGAGGACTGTGAAGATACCGAAGAAGATGCAAGTTCTTCTTGTGCTTCAAGATGAAGTTCCTCAAATTCTCTTTCTAATTCAAGATCTTTTTGTTTTTGAATCTCAAGCTCTCTTTGTTTCTGGAGTTGAAGTTCGCGTTCTTTCTGAATTTGAAGGTTTCTTTGTTTCTGTAGATCAAATTCTCTTACTTTTTTCTCAATCTGAATTTCGTTATATAATTTTCTTATGCGATTTTCCAATTTCCACGCATGCTGACCTCTAAACCATGCCTCAAGTCTTTGTCCACAAGTATGTCTTGTGATGTCCTTGTATATGCGTTCTATTGCCTCTTCATATCCAGGAATAGTTTTTGCAAACTTTACAAATTCATTGGAAAGATAAAGACGTCGCAAGTTGAGTATGTTTTTTTCAGAATAGCCATGCTCCCAGAAATATCGCGCTAATTGCTGAGCATCATAAAAATAAAGATTAGGTATATGTGGAGAACATGATGTGCCATGCATGTATTGTCTAGCAGAGGATTGAGGTACATTACCATAATCATAAGTTCCCGTAGGACCTTGCACTGCTCCATAGAAACCTGAGCTCTGTTCGGTTGAGGGCGATGAATTGGGTTGATTAGTAGGTTGAGATATAATTGATTCTGATGGTAGCGTAACAGCATTACTATTGGCCCCGCTCATGTCATTTGCAGCTGACTGAGCTATCTCAGAAGATATCTTAGGAAACAATTCAGGGTTTAACGTTATTTGCTCTAAGAGAGGTCCTTTAATTTCAATATAGCCACCTTCCAATATTTTAATACAATTGGGGTAAGACATCATAAGCCAGAAAAAAGGATCATTTTTTATGGTCGAAGTTAGAGTGTTGACGATGACTGGCTCAGGTAGATTGAACATTCCTTTGAGTTTTGAAAAAGAAATACAAGAGATAAAGAGACAAAACAAAATAGCTATTCTTTTGTGCGTCATTGCGACTTTTCCAGTTGTTTTTTGTGTTGTAAAATTATTTTGGAGTAGTGTACATAATTCATTCATCGGAAGCAACACGAAAAGCTTCTATTCTAACTATATAGAGAATATTATTTCATAAGCTTTTTTGACCTCATTCAAAAAAAGAATTACTATTCAAAATAGCAATCAAGCGTATTTAATTGAGAAAGACTTCTATGAAAAAAACATCATTATATATTGTCATAGCACTCATTGCAGCAATTTCAGCTGTAATCTGGTATAGAGCGGAAAAAACAATTACCCCTGAACCAACTCTCGACACTATTATTGTTGGTACCAATGCTGAATTTCAGCCATTTAGCTTTAAACATAATGATCAAATTGTCGGCTTTGATATTGATGTTATACAAGAAGTGTTTAAGCGGCTTGGCAAACAAATCACCTTAAAAGATATGCCATTTGATGCCTTAATCCCCGAAATTCAGATCGGTAATATCCACGTGATTGCAGCAGGAATAACGCCAACAGAAGAACGTGCTCAACGGGCGTTATTTACTCATCCTCACTTAACTGGTAATCCCCTTGTAATTATCAGCTCTAAAAAGACTTCCCTAGATTCGGAAGGACAAGCACTAACCAAACTTGAAGACCTTGCAGGCAAAACAGTTGTTGTTAACGAAGGATACTTATCCGATTCATTCATGTCTGAGCAACCTGGGGTAGAGTTGCTTCGTCTTTCTTCTCCATTGGTGAGTGATGGAATGCTAGCATTGCAGAGTAGCAGAGCTGATGCTTTTGTTACCGCATCCCACTCAATAAAGCCTTATTTTGAAAAATATAGCATTGATGATTTTAATGTAATACCAATTCCAAATACGCAAGAAACGAGTGCTTTTGCAATATCCAAACATTATCCAGATCTACGCAGAGATATTCAAGTTACTCTTAATGATGTGGAAAAAGATGGTACACTTGCGGCAATCAAAACTAAATGGAATCTTTTATGATTATAGATTTTAATCTTATTATTGAATACGCGCCAGTATTGCTACAAGGGCTTGTTGTTACCTTGCAAATTGCTGCTGCTGGCTGCTGCATTGGGCTTGTACTCGGTACCATACTTGCACTAATGCAAACAAGCCACAATACATTGTTACGTTTATTCGTGAATGTGTATGTGGTAATTATTCGCGGTACTCCGATGCTTATTCAAATTTTGTGCGCTTACTTTTTATTGCCACAAATTGGCATTCATATTCCTGCTTTTTGGACAGCAATTATTGCAATAGGATTGAACAGTGCTGCATATATCAGCCAAGTAATACGATCAGGAATATCATCGGTTGGTATTGGTCAAGTTGAAGCAGCAAAAGTACTTGGCTTTTCGACAGCCGATACAATTAGATACATTGTATTACCACAAGCATTACGCACAACGTTGCCGGCTCTTGGTAATGAATTTGTTACCTTAATAAAAGATTCTGCACTTGCATCACTCATTGGTGTATCAGAACTAACCAAGCAAGCTAATTTTGTAAAGAGCAAAACATTTGATGCAATTACCGTCTATTTTGCCGTTGCAATTCTGTATCTTATTCTCACCTCAACAGTCTCGTTCCTTGTTGCACGCCTAGAAAAAAGGATGAACATTCATGCTCAAGATTAATCAACTCAATAAATCTTTTAACACAAAAAAAATTCTTAACAACATTAATCTCACGGTAAAAAAAGGTGAAATTGCTCTGTTCTTGGGCTCATCCGGCGTGGGTAAATCAACACTGCTGCGTATCTTAAACAACCTAGAAACTGTTAACAGCGGAACAATTTCTTTAGATGATAAAACATTAAACCTTGCTACCATTAACACAACACATACGGTTGGCATGGTGTTTCAACACTTTAATCTTTTTGATCATCTTACGGTGGAACAAAACATCACACTGCCACTGGAAAAAGTACTAAAAAAAAGCTCTGCTGATGCAACAAAAATAGCCCGTCATTTATTACAGCGCTATGGCTTATTGGATAAAAACAATAAATACGCATCGCAACTTTCTGGCGGACAAAAACAACGCCTTGCAATTGCACGCGCAATTGCGATGGAGCCAAAAATAATTTGCTTGGATGAACCAACATCAGCGCTTGATCCTGTACTGACTTCATACGTTGCAAACAATATTCAACAATTAGCAACTGATGGCTACATTGTTCTTGTTGCAACGCATGATACTGGGTTACTTGAAAAACTTAATTGCACTATTTATTTGATGAGTGAAGGTGCAATTATAGAAACTGCACAATCAGAAAATTTACGAAACAATCCTGATAATTTTCCAAAAATTAAGAAATTCATCGCGGGACATGAATAATAAACATTAGATCAATTGTCAAGCACAGTGTTTTTAATCGATAAACACAAAAAACCCCACGCTTTTTAAGGCATGGGGGTTTTAATCTATTAAACCATCATAAATTATTAAAAACCTTTTTTCTCTATGACCGTCTCTATTTACGTCTCGCTCTAATTTCTCAATAGGTACTATAACATGTTGTAAGAATTGGCAGAAAAATGATTAAGAAATTATTTTTTGTTATTTTTTGCATTATGTAAGATCCTTATGTTTATTTTTAGCTTATAAACCTCTACGATCTGACATTTTTTTCAATTCATCAAGAGTAATTTTATCTCGTACGATTTGCATCTTTTCCCTTTCAGCCGACCAATTCCATGTACTTTTCCAGTATATACCAGGTTGCTATATTTTGTCTTGCCTCATCTTAACCATCAACTTGACAAAGCACTAGACGACTGTTAGCATTAGGCAAATATTTAAAAGAAACATAAAAAACGTCCCTAACTGAACAATGCTTTAATGTATTGTTCACCCCCCTAACCCTTCAGCTTATTCAAAGTTGAAGGGATTTTTATTTTTCCACTGCACGCTTGACCCTTCAACAGGTTCAGGGTGAGCGCGGGGGATTTTTTTAAGCTTTTCCGAAAAATTCAACCTTATCTAAAAACAAGAGATGTAACTTTCCTAATTAAATGAATTATCCCCGCGCTCATCCTGAACTTGTTGAAGGATCGTAGCGCGAAGATTATTTCTTTATAGTAATCAATCCAACATCGCAACTCATCTGAAACAAATCATCTTTTACACGCGTTAGAGCAACCCGAGAAAGAGTAATCATTTGTTGTGATTCTTTGATTGTTTTTAAAAAAGATATAATTTTTTCAAGAGATCCTGTCATCGCACAATGTGCTGAATCTTTGGTATACCATGCCTTATCTTTATCTTTACACGATCCGTATGTAGTAAGCGTAAGTCCTGATTTTGTAATGGTATCCAATATAAATTGCATAGATTTATGGCATTGTTCCTCACGTTTATCAGCAGACATTGCATGTTCCGCAATGTTCTTTTTGCCAGTTTCGACTAACAATAACAATTCTTGACCGCTTTTATCCGCCTGGCCAATTTCTGCATACTGCTTTTGCAAACGCGCACTTTCTGCCTTATACAAAATAATATGTGCACTTAGTGGCGTATATATACCATAAAAACAAATACCCGCTAAGCTCGCCACAATAAAAAACGTCGCTATATAGCGACGCTGAGAACTTGTATGTGCAATATAATTGTACACTGCGTTATTGCGTGGAATAAAATACATTACAACTCCTTTTTTTGTTCCGTTCGAGTAACCCTTCGACAAGCTCGGGGCGAACGGAAAAAATTAGTTCGCGAATCTTCTTTCTTGCTTATTCTAAACTTCCTACCCGTTCGTCCTGAGCTTGTCGAAGGAAACGAACGCTAAAGGATGAAAAAAAACTATTCTACATTTTAATCCACTGCATAGGATCAACAGGAGTATTATTGATTCGCATTTCCCAATGCAAATGATACCCAGTCGCAAATCCTGTTTTTCCAATAGTACCGAGCGGATTGCCTTGCATAATTTTTTGTCCAACTTCAATATCAGCAAAATCTTCTAAGTGATAAAAGAGTGACACAATACCAAGACCATGATCAATAATTACCGTGTTACCACTTGGTGCAAATCTATCTTTCAGCACCACAATGCCATCTTGCGGCGCCCACACAACACTACGAGGCATATTGATCACATCAACGGCTTTGTGTGCATAACGTCCCTTATGCTGTGTTGTACGAATGGTTCCATACTCACAGGTAGTACGCTGAATTTCTATCGGTGCGCAAAATGTTCCGCGCCATAATTTTTCGCGTGGCGACTGTGTTGATAATTGTGCAATTTCATCTTCTAAGCCTTTACCATCACGCCCCAACGCTTTTTCTTCTTGCACTTTGTCAGATGTTACCGTAATTACTTCTTTTTTAAATGGATACACAACAACCTGAAACTTATTATCAAGATGCAATGCGTTACCTACCTTATCTTCTATATCCACGGAAAAAAGATATTCACTTGGTTGCTCTTCGCATTCGATAGGAATAAAACATTCATATATTTTTGAATTTTTAGCCTCAGGGAAACATTCAAATACGCGTGACAGGGTATTAATATATGCATGTTTTATTTCTTTATTTACCTGAAATTGAACGTGTAATGTTCTTCCCTGAAACACTTTGTGTGGCGCTCCAGTTTTTACAAACACTGCTTGCAACGGTAAATTGTCAACATAAAAATCACAACTCAAAGCAACCTTATTACGATTAAAAGTACTATCAGCAAATTCTGCTTTTAATACATGCTTACCATTGCTTAATGTTTTAGTCGGTATAGCAAATGATTGACCTTCCTGATGCGCTTTAATTCTTACATTATTGGTCAAACCTTGACCATCAAGCCACAATGAAATATCTCCGGTTTTATCGGCTTGCACACAACAGCGCACATCACCTGAATAGTAACAATTTTCATTAATGCCATTAACCGCAACGCACGCAATTGTTGTATCTAAAAAATAAGCATATGCCTGCCAACCAACCCACAATGCAATTAATAACGCAATAACTTTAGGAGCATGTCTAAAAAGATTCATGTAATACCTCAAGATTCAAAAAATGTAAAAATAAATATTAGTTAGTATAGTTATTTTTAAACCGAAGGTAAAAACTAAAAACAGCACATCAAATTACCATTAGTAATTATACCCTATCCGTGCTACACTATAAATATGAAAATAACCACAAAAAAACTTGAAAAATCAATCCCAAAGCTCACCGGCGTCTATTTTTTTAAAGACGCTCAAGGTGCATTTATCTATATTGGCAAAGCCAAAAACTTGCATCTGCGGGTTAATTCCTATTTCAAAAAATACAGCACCGATTGGAAGATCAACCAACTTATTAACGAATATGCTGACGTAGACTACATTTTGACACCCACTGAAACAGAAAGCTTGCTTCTAGAAGCTGAATTGGTACAAAAACATAAGCCAAAATTCAATGTGCTACTCAAAGAAGGCCAACCTTTTTTATACATTCTTTTTACACCGCACGAGGTTCCAACTATTGAGCTGGTCCGCAACAAAAAGAAAAAAGGAACCTATTTTGGCCCCTTTTTAGAAAAAACTCCCGCGCGCAAAACGTACCATTTTTTAATGCAAACGTTCCGATTAAATCTCTGCAACAAAAAAATAGAGCTTGGATGTTTAGACTATCACATTGGCAACTGCGCAGGTAGCTGTAAGCCAGATTTTGATCTGACTGATTATATTTTCCGTATTTCTCTCGCAAAAGAAGCACTTAAAAATAACCAGGATGGTTTTATACAACAGATTAAAGATCAGATGAAAAAATATAGTGTTGAATTTGCATTTGAAAAAGCGAAGCGTCTGAACGAATATCTACACAACGTCGATACCATTTTTGCAACACTCAACACACACTTCAGCGCGGATAAATTTGCGACTGATATTTTTGTCGTAAGTACACAAACACCATATACATCGGATAATGATGCAACAATTAATACGGATTTACAGAAATTTTTAGGTTTTCCAACACCAGTGCGAACCATTGATTGTTTTGATATTTCGCATTTTCAAAGTAGCTACTTAGTTGGCTCATGCGTACGATTTACAGATGGCAAACCAGAAAAACATGCTTTTCGACATTTCAAAATTAAAACATTAACAGAACAAAATGATTACGCCGCACTACAAGAAATTATAGAGCGGCGCTACAAAAATAAAACTGACATTCCTGATCTTATTGTTATTGATGGTGGCAAAGGACAACTAAGTGCTGCGCAACACATTTTACCACATGCACCAATGGTAAGCTTAGCAAAGCGCGAAGAAACGTTATACGGACCACAATTTCCACAAGGTATTCGTCTTGATTTGCAAACAAATGTTGGCAGATTACTGATCGCATTGCGCGATTATGCGCACCATTTTGCGGTTAGTTATCATCGATTAAAAAGAAAAAAGAGCTGGCAGGAATAATTTATTCACCCCATCTTTTTTGCATACGTTCTGCTATTTTTTGCATTAATTCATAATATTCTGGTATTTTATGCACAATTTTATCTGCCATAGCTTCATGGTAAGTATGAGATATTTTATTTCTTGCCTCTACAATATCCATACATTCATCACCTTCAGACTCAGATAATCTGAATCTTCTAAGTCTCCCTCGATTTTGCTCATCAATAAATTATCTATTTTACTTCCCGTGTCCAATGCAACATCTATGTCAGAACCTTCTTTAGCATCACCACGGGCACGAGAACCATACAATATAATTTTTGCATTCGGTACATACCGCAAAATAATGGGAACAATAATATTTTTATATTTTTCTAGTCTGCTTTCCACATCAATATCCTAATTTTTTGCTTTTTTATTCACCACAATAGAAAAAATACTTTTTTCCTATAATATTAGTACAGATTACAAAAACATTTTTACACATCAAAATATAAAGGGTTTGTATGTACAAAAAAAATATTGCTTTGTTTGCATTATTAGTGAGTGTCAATTATATTTCTGCAGAAATCGGCTATCCTGCAACTGGAGGTTATCAAGCAGGTGATCATCATCGCCACCACAATCATCAGCCTACAATAAGCAAGGAAGACAAAAATATGCTCGATGATCTCGATACTCAGATTGCCGCTATAAATGAAGCAGGCCGCGATCCCTATCATAGAATAGAATTGGCCTATCTTGCAGGAGCTGTTGGTGTAATTATGCTCGCCATCGGAGCACACGATAAACACACTAATACAGTGGCAATGGGAGGCATCTTAACAGTTGGAGCAGTTGGAGGAGGAATGTTAGCAAGCCATGGCGATCATAAACGCGAAGAAGAACGTCAAAAAAATAAACGTGATCTTATGGATAGAAAAGAAACCATCTTGAAGGCATATCGTAGATAATTAATCAATATAAAAAAAGCGCTTCATAACAGAAGCGCTTTTTTTATACTAGCTCTTACAAAAAAATTTATGTTAGCATCAGAAAAATTGTTTTCTTCTTACCAAGGAAACCGATGCCACATAAATATTCTTTTTATTATCTCTCTTTAATGATTTTAGCTACATTCTCTTTTGCGTGCATACATGCCAAAAATCTACCCATCGTACTTGTACATGGAATACTCTCTGATAAACACGCTATGGCTCCTACCAAAAGACTTATCAAAAAATACCTTCCTGATGTATACGTAAAAAAAATTACCCTCGGAAAAGGAAAAATAACTTCATTTTTTAATATGCACGATCAAGTTAATTGGCTCAAAGAAAAAATGGAGTCGGATGAACGGTTACAAGACGGATGCATTATCATTGCACATTCGCAAGGTGGTCTGGTTGCTCGTTGTTTTATTGAAAAATATAACAATCCAAAAGTGTATGTATATATTTCATGGGGTACCCCTGAAAATGGCATATTTGGATCGCCTGGCACAATGGATCAACGATTTGAATGGCTGCGAAAAATGCAACAATATTCTTATAAACTTATGTACTGTTATCTGATACAGCGAGCAATAAGCTTTGCAGGCTATTGGAAAGATCCTTTGCACTATCAAGATTATCTACAACAATGTAGATTTTTACCCTACATAAACAATGAAATAGAACACCCTGATGCTGCACTATTTAAAAACAATATTTGCAGCCTTGCACATATGGTGCTTGTGCAATCAACCAAAGAAGAAGTTGTTGATCCTGCTGTGTCAAGCCATTTTGGTTTTTATCCAATAGGATCCATTGACACATTAGAAAATATTTTTGATTCTTGCTGGTATCAAGAAGATAAGTTAGGCCTTAAAACACTTGCTGATAGCGGACGATTACATTTACAATTTGCTCATTGTGCGCATTCAGATTATCAGGAAGACGTACAAAACTTTGTGGAAAATACTTTGCCATATTTATCGTGCCAAGTACCAGCAACGTAGAACGGTTGTATCTTTTTAACTTTCCTGAAGTAATTATCGCGCTCATTCTGAACTTGCCGTGTCCTCCGAAGCTTTATGCGAAGGAGGGTTGAAGAATTAAGCGCACATAACAAAAAGTTAAAAAAATACTGATTTATTCTATAAATTACTATAAATATTCTTTAACAAGACAATATTAATTCGCGCCGATCCTTCAACAAGTTCAGGATGAGCGCGACGGAATAGCCGAATAAAGGTCTTTATGAAATACACATACGTCGCCAACTGGAAAATGAATCTCAGTTTTAATGAAAGCGTCAGTTTTTGTAAAAACAATAAAGAACAGTTAGAACAATTAGCTGCAAATAATCACATAATACTATGCCCTTCTTTTATTGCCCTTGCACCAATCGCTGAAATTTTTAAAAGCAGTGCAATTGCTGTTGGTGCACAAAATTGTTCTGAATATGAAAACGGATCTTATACTGGCGAAGTCTCTGCACAATCATTAGCAGAAGTTGGCGCTACCTATTGTTTTATCGGACACAGCGAGCGACGCATATATTACGGAGAAACAACTGAAACAATCGTAAAAAAAATAGATTTGTTATACAAAAATAATATAACCCCAATCATTTGCATTGGCGAAACAAAAGAAGATTTTTTGCACAAAAAAACATTTGATGCATTAACACAACAGCTTGAACTTATCTTAAAAACAATCGCATACCAAAAATACGACCGTGTAATCATCGCATATGAACCGTTTTGGGCAATTGGTACTGGAATTATTCCTGAAGACAAATATTTAGAAGAAATTTTTGCATGGCTACAGAAATACGTTGATTCATACCTGCCACACATAAAAAAACAGTTGCTTTATGGTGGTAGTGTCGATGAAAAAAATATCCATCAACTGAAAAACATATCTGATGTTGATGGCTTTTTAGTTGGTAGCGCAAGTACAGATTGTGAGAAATTCAAAAAAATTATTACCACATAATTTTTCTATAATTTGACTTCACGTATGTCTCTGCAACAACAAAGCTCTGCACCAGTATAAATTCCACATACCATACATGGGATCGCGGAAACTCCCAAGCATCCTCCAGATAACGCTGCAAGCGCACGAGTGGACATATTACATTTAATAAACGTCCATACCCAACCAGTCCCACAAATGCCAATCGCTCCACAGCACATCGTACCATTAGTACAATACGATACTCGCTGATCATTATATACTCTGTCGCACGTAGAACATCGAGCAGTAGCCATATCTTTTTTGATATGAACGGGCATATTTCTTAGTTTTTCAACATTTTCAGGAGTAAGCACCTTATTATTAACTCCACATAATCCCAGAATACATGGTGGTTTACTCATAGCGATTAAGTCATCTTTTTGCTCACCTGAAAGATTTTTAAAATCATTCTTACCAAATGTTTTATTGCCGACCGCAACCTGATATTCTACTTCCATTGCATAGCAACTAACAATCGATATGTTTAACATAAACAACAAAGCCAATTTTTTCATGACAAGCCCTTTCTATGCGATCCAGTGTAGTAAAAATAAGAAGAAATACCTATCATAAAAACACCAATTTTATAAAAAAATTAATCATGCTATACTTACAATAGTAGATACTACAATAAGAAGGAAAATACATGTTATACGGATTTTTACTCACCCTTTATTTAATTAATTGCTTCTTGCTCGTACTCATTATCCTTATGCAAAAAGGAAAAGGCGGTCTTGGTTTAGGTGGACTTGGCGGCGGAGCGCAAATGATTTTTGGCGGCGGCGGCGGACAAGATCTTTTCCAAAAAATTACCTGGGTTCTCGGATCGATTTTTATGGTTGGCGCAATGATTCTTTCTCTTATGAAGTCAACAGAACATAAAAAATTTAGATACATCAACAGCAAAAATGTGATTCAACAACAAATACCACAAATACCAGCTCCTGTAGATTCTTCCGACGAAGATACTGAATAAACATGCATAAAAAAAGGTAGTAATAAGTGTTCATTCAATTTGTTAACTTTTTGGGTGCATCAGTTATCAATACATGCACTTATTTAGGTGAATTTACTCTCTTTTTTTTAGAAGCTGTAAAAACCTTTTTTACTACAAAACTCAAAGTTTCTAAAACATTCGTTCAAATGAACCGTATCGGCGTTGAATCACTCAGTATTGTAGTTCTAACAGGATTGTTCACCGGGATGGTTCTTGCTCTCCAAACATACATCGGCTTTCAACGCGTTGGTGGAGAACAATTTATCGGCGCAATTGTTGCACTTGGTCTGATTCGTGAACTTGGTCCAGTACTCACAGCACTCATGGTAACTGGTCGTGCAGGATCAGCTATTACTGCTGAAATTGGTACCATGATCATCACCGAACAGGTTGACGCTTTGACAACGTTGCGCATTAATGTTTTTCAGTACCTTGTTGTACCACGCATTGTTGCAAGCACTATCATACTTCCTTTTCTCACACTCTTTTCTATGTTTTTTGGTATCATTGGTGGCTACATTGTATGTGTATATGTTTTAGAATTGAGCCCAGAAGATTACGAAAGTAGCATTCGCAACTATGTTGAATTAACAGATATTCATGGCGGTCTGAAAAAAGCAGCCATATTTGGGTTAATTCTTTCATGGGTAGGAACATACAAGGGAATTTACACACATGGTGGTGCTCGTGGTGTTGGTACCGCAACAACACAAAGTGTCGTTGCAAGTTCAATCTTAATTTTAGTTAGTAACTACTTCTTAACAAAAATGCTTGAGCACCTGTAGAAAGAATTGTAATGGACAAAAAAAGCTCCAATAAAACCAAAATTAAAATTGTTGATCTATGCAAGGAATTTGAAGGCCATTGGGTAACTCGAGGGGTCAATCTTGACATTCCTGAGGGATTGATGACCATTGTTATTGGTCGATCTGGTGAAGGTAAATCAGTTCTACTCAAACAAGTTATTGGACTTATTAAACCAACTTCCGGTAGCATCGTTATTGATGGAACCGATATCACCACACTAAAAGGCAAAGAACTCGATGCCTGTTTGAGTAAATTTGGTTATGTATTTCAATTTGCTGCACTGCTTGATTCATTAAATGTTTATGAAAATATTGGCATAACGCTTATTGAACGAGGAATACATCATGATGAAGTTATGCCCATTGTTAAGGAAAAACTTGCATTAGTACAACTTTCAGAAAACACTTTGTATAAATATCCTTCAGAATTATCAGGTGGTATGAGGAAACGAGTTGGGTTGGCACGAACACTAGTGACAAATCCAGAAATTATTTTGTACGATGAGCCGACAACAGGACTCGATCCTATCACTTCTCGCGTTATTCATGAACTTATGTTTGACATGCAAAAACAACTCAAAATAACATCTGTCATCATTTCTCATGATGTTGAAACATTCAAATATGCAGACAAAGTTGCTTTGCTACACGATGGCAAAATTCAATACTTTGGTGATGCAAAAACGATATGGGAATCGGACAATCCGTATGTGTACCAATTCATTAGAGGATTAACAGAAGGTCCGATTACTCACGAAATTTCTTATTTTAAAGATAAGGCGTAATTAATCCCGCTCGCCCTGAGCTTGTCGAAGGGTTTGAGCGCTATTCTTCAACAAGTTCAGAATGAGCGCATTTTTAACTATTCTTTTTGAAAATCCTTGTACAACATACTCGGTTGAATACCACGATTATTTTGATATTTATTGCTAGAATATTTTGCGTAATCACCTTCAATGGTGTGATAAAAAATCTGACATATTTCAACACCTGGGTAAATGCGAACTGGTTGAACACAGAATATTTCAAGCGTCCAATACCCACGAAACCCAACATCACCAAAGCCAGCAGTAACATGAATAAATAAACCAAGACGCCCAATTGAAGAACGACCTTCAATCATAGGAACTAATGTATCAGTTCTGGTGTATTCAACAGTTCTGCCTAAGTAAAGCTTACCCGCTTCAAGCAGCAATCCTTCTTCTGGAATAGTAATTGTTGCTATTTGATGCTCTTTCTTCATATCAAGAAAAGGTTCATCGTACACTACTAGTTCATTATGCAAGCGTAAATTATAACTATTTGGGCCAAGTTGTGATTGATTGAATGGCTCTATAAAAAGCTCTTTACCTAAACGTCGTCTAATTTCGTTTCCTGAAAGAATCATAACGCTCCTTATTGAACTCATTTAAAGATAATGTTAACGTATACTATAAGTTACCATGATTATTTTTTTAAAAAAGATATTACTATGATAAACAGTGTAATGCCAAATCAAGCCGACATTGAACAAATAAAATTAGAAAGTAACCGTTTCAACGATCTACCAACAGAGATTAGTAAGGTCATTGTTGGGCAACATCATATTATTAACCTAATAGTTAATGCCATTTTGTGCAAAGGACACATATTGCTCGAAGGTGTTCCTGGTGTTGCAAAAACAACAATGATTAAAGCCGTTGCATCTGCACTCGGACTTTCTTTTAATAGAATTCAGTTCACCCCAGATTTGTTACCGTCAGATTTAATCGGTACGTTAATCTTCAATCCAAAAACACATGATTTTGAAACAAAAAAAGGACCTATTTTTGCAAATTTGGTCCTAGCTGATGAAATCAATCGTGCCCCTGCAAAAGTGCAAGCTGCATTGCTCGAAGCCATGCAAGAACAACAAGTTACCATTGGTTCTCATACCTACAAACTTGATACACCATTTTTAGTTTTTGCAACACAAAATCCCGTTGAACAAGAAGGTACGTATCGTTTACCCGAAGCACAATTAGATCGATTTTTGTTCAAGATACATGTTGATTATCCTACCATATTTGAAGAACGTGAAATTTTATATCGCTCACTGAGCACCAACACAATTTCGCAAGTATTAACAAAAAACGACATTCTAGAATCACAAAAACTTACTCAATCAATTTATGTAGACGAAAAAATAATCAACTATATCGTTGCTATTGTTTTTGCAACACGCAAACCAGCTGATTATAAACTGAATGATCTTACTTCATATATTAGTTATGGTGTTTCACCACGAGCAACACTTGCTCTGTATCATGCAGCAAAAACACACGCATTTTTAGCAAAACGTCACTACGTAACTCCTGATGATGTTAAAGCAATATGTCTTCCAGCATTACGACATCGATTACACTTAACATACGAGGCAGAGGCTGATAACGTATCTGCAGATACTATTATTAAGAAAATAATAAGCACTATTCCTACACCATAATGAAATATCTTGTTCTTATAAATTCTTATTCTTCGTAAAAATAACATCTGTTGGTATACTTGACAAGAATAAGACAAGAGCGTTATTGTGAAAAAAGTAAAAAAAATAATGCAAGGAATCGCCGATGAAACATCCTTTTTGGATCATAAATCTTGGACTACTTTCTTTAGTCCTGGCTGCCTTTGCATTTATTTATGTATCAAGCATCAAAATTCCTGAGCGAGTAGACATTGAACCTGCACAATTATCACCAAGAAAAGAACAAAGAGTTGCTATCAATATCAAAAAAATATATGAAGACGATCTTTTTGGAACGTATGTTAAAGACCTTCCTCAAATAAAACAACTTGAAGCTTCCATTCCTTTCCCTCCACCTCCAGCGCAACAAAAAATAACTATCCCTGCTGTTGTTGAACCGGAATTTCTTGATCCTTTGCAAATAACACTTAAGGGAATTATTGTTGTGAGTTCTAATGATTCAAAAAATAGAGCTATGGTGCAAGACAACAAAACAATGCAAGAAGGAACCTATAAAGTTGGTGATCTTATTCAAGACGCACAACTGATTAGAATCTTTAAAAATAAAATTATTTTCTTGCGATTGAATGGCCAACAGGAAGTGCTCTACTTGCGAGAACAGGATGCAAAAATTGATCCAGCTTATAATCTTGCTCATGAATGGGATACAGTAATTCAAAAAATTACTCCAAATAATTATCTCATCAATCCTAAATCATTTACCGAACAAATAAAAAACTTAACAGAATGTATTGATCTTCTGAATGCAACAACTGCATATCAACAAGGAAAAAGTGTTGGATTACGAATAGGAAATTTAAGCAAATCGCCATTTGGTGGACTGATGGGTCTGCAAAACGGTGATATAGTTCTCTCTATCAATGGTATTCCTGCACAGACAACAGAAGAGCGGCTTGCTATTTACAAGAATATTACCTCACTCAAAGCTGGAAATACGGTAACAATAAAACTCATTCGCAAAAATAAGGAAGTTACTATTGTCTATACTCTGGAAGACTTCACGCAAGTAGAAAACGAAGAAAATGATATCGAAGAAAAACAAGAAACAGCTTTCCTTTTGCACAAAAAAAATGACACCATTAGACAACAACATTATGCATTTGCTCCTACTGTAGATAAAATAAAAAAAGCAGATCATCAAATGATGTTCCAAAAAGGCAGCGCTCCAATGCATAGTAGCAGTTGAATTGAGTAAAAAAATATGAATAAATTTAGAGTTCATTTCTGTTTTGTTTTTATTCTTGCAACCGTTATGAGTATAACAGAAACGGGAAGTAGAAAACGCTATCGCAAAAAAAAATCGACAGATAAAAGCGTTAATACTCATATGAATATTGATGCATACGTAAGCCAAACTGCGCCAACTAAAGCACAAACTGTAACGAGCACCTCTACCAGTTTTGCTCAAAGGCCTAATGCCGCTGCAAACGCAACAGGTGCTCCGCAATTACAAAATAAATTACAACAACCTATTGTACAATATGATGATCCATTTGTGAGTCCAAAAAGTCCTGCTACTGTTGATAAAGCAACACAACCAGTAGAGATGCCTCTTACTGTTAGTGAAGATGAAGAAGATAGTATAGAGCTTAATTTTGAAAACGCAGATCTTCAAAATTTTGTTAAACAAATTGAAGATATCTTTGAAGTTACCTTTATTAGTGACGATGCTCTTTCACCACTTCCGCAGGGTAAAAAAGCAATAAAAAATAACAAGATATCATTCAAAACAAACATACCGCTTTCTAAAAAAGAATCGTGGAATCTTTTTGTTACGTTTCTTGATATAGCTGGATTTGCAATCACACCTCAAGCAGATCCAAAAATTTTTCGTATTACTACAATAGATGCTGCGAGAAAATCTCCGCTGCCAACGTTTATTGGTGTTGATTATAAAACATTGCCCGATACGGATGAATTAATTCGTTATGTTTATTTTTTAGAAAATGCATCAGTAGATACCATCATGGAAATTGTTGGACCATTGCGTAGCAGCAGCTCGCAAGGCCTTATCGCACTCAGAGAACATAAAGGCTTTATTCTCACCGATAAGGCATATAACATCAAAATGCTTATGGCTATTGTCAGAGAACTTGATAAAGTAAGCGTTCCAGAATCAATGTCCATTCTCAAACTACGCAATGCTGATGCAGATGCAGTACAAAAATTATATCAAGAACTTTTGCCTAAAGAAGAAACAACATCACGATTTTTTACAAAAAAGCAGCCGACATCTCTTTTCTTTCCCGAAAATACACGTATTATTGCTGACCCAAGAACAAATACTCTTATATTGCTCGGACCTCAAACCGCAATTAAAAAGATTGAACATTTCATTGTAAAATATATTGATGTTGAGCTTGATCAATCATATTCCCCTTTGTACACCTATCAACTTAAATATGCTGATGCTGAAACAATTGTTGACATTATGTCTAAAGTTACGGCTTTTGGCGCAGGAACAGCTGCAGGAACATTTGGTGGTGTACGTGGAGTAGATCAATACATGCGACCAATGGCATTTATTGCTGAAAAAGAAACAAATAGAATCATTATAAAAGGTCATTACGATGACTACATAAAAGCAGAAAAAATTATTAAACAGCTTGATGCAAAGCAACCGCAAGCAGCTATTGAGGTTTTAATCGCATCAGTAGATCTTAATGACACAAAAAATCTTGGAGCTCAAATAAGAAGCAAGGAACCTGGTCCTAATGGTCTTCTTGGCAACAATATTAAATTCCAAACATCAGGGATGTTTGGAGATTCTCCTGTCGTAACACGCCCTGGTAATGCTGTAACAGGAGCAGAAAGATTACTTGGCAACCTTGTCAATCTTGTTATCGGAGCTGTCCCTGGAACAACATTCCTTACTCTTGGCAAAGATGCTTTTGGTGTATGGGGAGCATTCCAGGCATTACAAACAATTACTGATGCAGAAGTTGTATCGAACCCATTTATACTTGCAACCAACAATGCAAAAGCAACCGTTTCAATTGGTGAGCAACGTCGTATTATTACGAGTGAAATTGTAGCAACAGATACCAGGCAGAATGCTTTTGATGCCAATAATGCGTTGCTTGAAGTTACCATTACTCCACAAATTAACTCTGATGGAATGATAGCACTTACTATAAAAATTACCATTAACGATTTTGCTAATCCAGATAATAGTGCAACTTCTGCATCAGGAGCAAACGCAACACAAAATACTCGCGAGATCTATACAAATGCTATTGTTGCCAACAAAGAAGTTCTCGCACTTGGTGGTTTAATTAGAAATAATATACAAAACCTAGAAACAAAGGTTCCTATACTTGGCGACATCCCAATCCTTGGTTGGTTCTTTAAAAATAAACGTAAAATAAATATCAAACAGAGCCTTCTCGTTCTTATCTCAACAAGCATCATTGAGTCAAATAAGGGAGAAGAAATGAAAGCGTTCACCAGTGAACATATTAATGACTACCAAAATACTATCAATTATATGGAATCCACCGCAGTTAATCGCGATCCTATTCATAGACTATTTTTCCAAGATAAAGCCGACAGAGCAAAAGGATCTGTAGAAGGACTTATTTTTGAACGCCAAGCAAAAAAAGAACAAGCTACACTCATCCAACAAGCAGAAGCTGCAGAAATAGCAAATAAAGCATCTTCTGAAAAATTGAAAGAAACAAGTGGACAAGCACACAATAGCCTTATAGAAACTATGCACAACAAAAAGCGCACACAATTATCTCTGGCACAATTCTTGCGTGACAAGGAGACACAAACATGAGCGCGTTGATTAAAGATATTTTTTTACCAGAAAAAATAAAATCTTATTATCTTTTTTCAAAAATTGTTGTTGGTATTGAAATTAATAAAACACATATCATTGCGACAAAAACTCGTATCAAAGGCACCACGAGTACCATAGAATTGATTGTTGAAGAAAAAATATCAGAAGAAGTATCGGAAGAAGATTTCGATCGAACTTCGCCAGCGTTAACTGCAATTTTTTCCAAGATTGGTAACTATGACGAAATACATACGATATTGCCAAGCTCTATTGTTGTATTTAAAGAACTGAAACTTCCGTTTACCTCACGCGATAAAATTAGCATGATCGTAGGTTTTGAAATAGAGCCACTTTTACCATTTTCTCTCCGTGATGCTGCAGTTGATTTTATTATAACAAGAGAAATCCCTGAAGAAAAAAGCTCAGAAATTTTAGTTACTGCCGTTCAAAAACAACAGATAATTCAACACTTAGCTCTGTTTGAAGCTGTGGGAATAAAACCAGAAGTTATTACTGTTGATATGATTTCTGTCTACGGACTCTACAAACACATTGATGCTTATAAACAACTACAAGGCGGTACTGTACTGATTAATATTACTGCTCATTCAACAGCTATCGCTCTCATGATTAACGGACAACTGAAAACAATACGTACTCTACCAAAAGGCATTGTTGCACTTACTAAACAAATTGCTCAAGAGCTTAATAAGTCTCCACAAGAAACAGTAGAACATCTTGTGCGATTTGGACTGGAAACCAACGAACATTCGCCAGCCATAGAAAAAATGGTTGCAGATTGGTGGGATTCTGTTCACTTTACGCTGAACTCATTCAGCACACAATTATTAAATAAACAACCAATGACAAAAATTATTTTTCTTGGCAATGGATCGCTTATTAAAGGTCTTGTTCCATTTATTGGACAAAAGACAGGAGTCAGCTGCGAACTATTCAATGTTGAAGGAATGGGAAATGATCCATCGTGCGTCATTAATAATAGCAACCTCATTACACCCGCCAATATTATTAGTGCAAGCGCTACATTACCACTGCCTACAACCGTTGATTACAACCTCATTCAAAAGGAATTTATCACACAAGACAACTCATTGCTTCTGAAACAATTAGTTGTGCTTGTTGTTCTTACCATAGGATTATTTGCAGCACTCATAACTCATTATTCTCTACAAACAAGTAAACTTCAAAAAGAAATGGCTGCATCTGAGCAAGAAGCACTCTCTGCTCTTACAACAACATTCAAAAATTTAGAAGATGCAAAACTATTGGATGAAGAACTTATTGACGACGCTAATAAAGAGGTAATAGAACAACAAAAAAGATGGTTTGCCTTCTCAAATCAATCTCGTGCATCATTTTTACAATACCTTCTTGAATTATCTTCAAAAATTGACAGAAAAAGCATCGACCTTAAAATCGATCAAATTACTATAGCAGAAGGAATCTTAACTCTTAAGGCTGAAGTAAGAGATCACGATGCACTTAAAGTTCTTGAACGCGAACTAGAACAATCAAAAATGCTTCGCCCACTTGAATCGCCAGAAACGCCACAATTTACTATGAAACTAACATTAGCTACCGGTAGCGAGGAACCTTTATGAAGCTACTAGACCCAATAAAAAGTTTTATTAACAAAACTGACTTAAAAACTTTTTACACCTATATAATCGGTTATAGTGCTACGTGTGTGGTGCTCGTTGTTCTTATTATTGTGTACTATTACAGCTCAACAAATGCGTTACAAAAAAAGATAAAAAACATTAATGCTACTCGCGAAGAAGTTTTGGAAATACTAGAAAAATATGCGCTAATCAAACAACAACAGTTAATAGTTGAAGAAATTCTTGCCAAAGATCCTAATTTTAAAATTGCCGGTTATTTTAAAGATCTGTTACTAGAACTTAACTTAAAAGATAAAGAAGTTGCCGAAGAAATCACAACAACAGATCTTGAAGAAAATTATCGAAAAAGTGAATTGAGTGCAAAATTTGAAGGCATGACAATGCAAGACTTAACAAGATTATTAGAAAAAATTGAACAAAATCCACGCGTAGCTACAAATCGACTTGAAATAACTAAATCAAAAAAGAAACCTAAAACAATTGAAGTTGGTCTGGCTATTTCGACATTATTACCAAAAATAGAAAGTACCTCCATCTAAGGAGTCAAGGTAAATGAAAATAATAAATATTGTGAAACAAAAACTCTTTTTTTCTTTTATCATCCTTAGCATTTGTGCGGGCTCACTAATTCATTGCCAAGAGACAGCAGATGACATTGAGGAAATTGCAACAGAACAAGAAACTCCCGATGTACTTTTTAGTTACGAAAATGAAGACCTTTCCAATATTATTAATCAATTAGCTGCTTTAAAAAACGTCAATGTTATTTTTCCACCAGGGGAAACTCTAAACACAAAAGTAACACTTCACATAGAGAAAAAAATCCCTCTGGCTCAAGCTTGGAACCTTCTTGATACGTTACTAGATGTTGCCGGATTTTTCATAGTTCCACAAGGCTCTATCATGAGAATTGTCAAAAGTGGAGAAGAAATATCGCGCGAACCAATGCCAACCTATATAGGCGTTAATCCCGATGATTTACCAAATACTGATCAACCAATTCGTTATCTTTATTATCTTGCAAACATAAAGGTTTCTGATCAACCAGAAAATGAGTTAAACGGTATATTAAAAGATCTTTTACCTAAAAATACTTTGATAAAAGCAGACTCTGTCACTAACGGATTGTTATTAATAGCAAAAGCGAATGACATTCGCTCTGCTATGAAAATTATTATGGAACTTGATCAAGTGAGCTTTCAAGAAAAAGTTGATATCATCTCCCTTCATCACACCTCTGCATATTTGGTAGCAGAATTGATCAATAAAGAATTAATCAAATCAGAAAACGCCAATCCTTATAGACTTGATACAAAAAAAGCAAAAGAAATACCATATTTTTCTGGATTTACCAAAATAGTTCCAGTCACTTTGAATAATTTGAATAAACTTATCATACTTGGTCGGCCTCAAGCAGTTGAACGCTTAAAAGATTTTATCAAAAAATATATAGATGTTGCTCCTGATACAGGCGAATCAATATTACATGTCTACCATTTACAATATCTTGATGCACGCGATCTTGCTCCCGTATTGCAAAAAATAGTACAAGGCGGAGGAGGAGAGAATGGTGGACCAAGCCAAGCAAGCGCAGGAGAGCAAAAAGGCGGTGGTGTTGAACGCTTTTTTGATAAAGTAATTGTTTACACTGATAGCCCAATAGATCTGGGCAAAGATGAAGCCAATACTGAAATTGGACAACAACGTTTTATCTCTTACGGAGGTAATAATTTGGTTATTGCTGCTCGTAATGATGATTGGAAACAAATAAAAAAGCTTATTGAAGAATTAGATATTCCACAAAAACAGGTTCTTATTGAAGTACTCATAGCAGACTTAACTGTCGATGATGCACGCTTATTAGGAGCGATGACTCGTATGCCTGATAAAGTGCCTCTGCCTGACGATATAGAATTTCAGGCAGCAATGCTTGGTCAGCCAATTCCAAGCGAACTTCCTCCAGTAGCAACCACCACTATTGAATCTGATCTTCTCAAAAATGCCTATAAAGCTAGTAGTGCTCTTGAAAATCCTTCTCCTGGTACAAACAATCTTGCAGACTTTGCTGCTGCTGGGACCACCCTACTTTCATTAAATGATAATAATGGAAGCACCTGGAGCATTTGGGAATTACTACAATTATTCTCTAACTCAAAAATACTTTCTCATCCCCATGTTATGACACGACATAACAAAGAAGCGATTGTTTCTATTGGCCAAACACGCTGGCTCAAGGACAAAGTAAAAGATGTTGCAAGCAATTATTATGGTGGTGCAACAACAATTAAGTTTGAACCTATTTCCGCTGATCTTAGAGTTAAAATTACCCCCCGCATTAGCACAGCAAATACAGTTAACTTGCAAGTTTTTATTGATATAAATGAATGGCAAGATGGTCCTAATAACGTTAAGAACATTCGAAAACTTGAGACAAATGCTAATGTAAAGAGTGGTGGTATTTTTGCTCTGGGTGGGCTAATAAGAACAACCACCACTAGCACTATTGCAGAAACACCAATACTAGGAAAAATTCCAATAATTGGGTGGTTCTTCAAACGAAAAAGTAACAATATAAGAAAAAACAACCTTACTGTTTTTATTTCACCTACGATTGTTGAACCTCGCCTGCGGGCAGGAATTAATGAATACACGCAAGACTACATTGATATTGCAAAAGATTATTCACGGGGAGATTTGTTTGATTCTCTTAAAGATCCTATCACACGATGGTTCTTTAAAGATCCAATTCCTACAGCAGAAATTTTAGATAAATTTAGTGAAAAAGATGAAAATCTTGCTGCGCGAAAAAATACCATCCAAGATAAAGATTTAAAAAAATCAGAAAATCCTGATTTTGATACTATCGATAGCTCTGACCCAATAACACGAAAAGCGGGCATTTCTATTGCTGAAAATAAAATAGAACAATTGCCTGATTTGAAGAATATTGTTAAGGACGACCCTAATCCTTTTCTAAGCAGTTAGATATTTTGCCGTACAGCCTATAAAAACTCCTTATTGAATGTGTATGCAATGCACCTTCAACAGGAGTTTTTCATAATAATTATATAAAATATTGCAATCTGAATAATTTATATATTATACTTAGTATGTACAAGTAAAATAATAATTATAATAATAGTATTACAAGGAAACCTTTTATGAAAAACATTAAAAAAATATTGATTGCTATTGTAGCAATAGTAACTATTGGTCAGGCGAAAGCAAACTTTGAATTGGTGAACAATTCAACTAATGGTGTTGAAATCAGCGCTACCCTCTACGATTCAAGTACAGGTAAAGAAACTGACCTAGGGACTATAGACTGGGACGGTGGCAAATATACTGGTTCTATACCACTGAATAAAACAACAATATTAACAGTGTTTTCTGGTCATAACCCCAAAGGTTATGACTATCACCTTGATATAGATCCAAAAAAAACAAAAACAATATTTTTAGAATGGAACCATACAGGTACGCCACATTTAAAACCTCAATCACCGGCAAAAAAATCTTTCTTCTCAAAAGACACAAATATTAAAGCTGCAGACATCAAAAGCGTAAAATAGAATGTATAGTCATTATTATTATAGGGAGGATTAGTATGAAAAGTATCAAAATGATGATCGTAACAACATTCGTGCTTGCTTCAGTTGTTGGTTTTTGCTCGTCAGTACAAGCTGTTGAAAATTTTGAATTATATAACAAGTCAGCTAAACCAATCAAGGTTGTCATGAAATTCGGAGATGACGAGCAACCAATGTTTGTTATACCTGCTGGATTAGCTGGTAGAAGAAATGTTCCTAATGATAAGCCTACATTCCTCATGATACAGGAAGAAGGTATGGCTGGACAGGCTATTTTTAAAAGAATAGAACCACGGGAAAATACAAAATACTTAACATTTGAACCTACAAAAAGACCTACTGTATATCCTCAAACAGGTACATACATGGGACTCGGTGGAACAACATCCACAGGCCTTTCACTCAAAAACAATATAGATAAATCGTACATCATTGATGGTGGCATGGGTCAATTTAGAAAGTAAAAATAAGAAAAAGATCAGCGCTTTTACATACTTGCGCTGGTCTTTTCTTGCTTAATAAGCTCCTAGCAACTCTTCTTCTATACTCAACAAGCGATTGTATTTTGCCATGCGTTCACCACGAGAGCACCCACCTGCTTTGATATTGACTGCGCTAACACCAACAGCAAGGTCTGCTATAAATGAATCATTTGTTTCTCCTGATCTATGAGAAACAACAACATCCCAATCATTATCTTTACATAAAGCGACAGCTTGCAATGTTTCAGTTACGGTACCAATTTGATTTGGTTTAATAAGAACACTTGTCGCACAATCATTTTCTATGCCATTCCAAATGCGTTGTGGATCAGTAACAAATAAATCATCCCCAATCAATTTAACGCGAGATCCTATTTTACGCTTCATTTCGTGCCATCCATGCCAATCAGTTTGACCCAAACCATCTTCTATTGAATAAATAGGATAACGAGAAATGAGTGAATTGTACCATTCTACGAGTTCAGGTGCCGCTATTTCACTCCCAAACCACTTGTACAACCCTGTTTCATGATTATATAAATGAGAAGCTGCAACATCGAGTGATATCATAACATTGCTACCTCTGCCAGATTGATCAATCGCTTCCATGAGTATATCAAGCGCTTCAAATGCATCTTTAAAAGGAGGAACAAATCCTCCTTCGTAGCCAATAGCAGTTATCTTATTCTTAGATTTCAGAATCTTTTTTAATGTATGAAAAACAGTAATACCTGTTTCCATAGCTTCGTGGAACGAAAGTTCTTTTGTTGGCACAATAAGTAGTTCTTGAATAGGAAAATTATTGTCTGCATGCAATCCACCTCCGAGCATATTGAACATTGGACATGGTAATGCAACAGAGGGATAATTGGAAACATACGCAATAAACTCGTATAGTTCAAGATCTTCTACATACGCTTGCGCTCTACACACAGCAATACTTATCACTAACAAAGCATTTGCTCCAAGATGAGATTTATTGATTGTTTGATCAAGGTCTAACAATTCAAGATCAAAAGTAATAAGATCTGGAACCCTATCGACTAACATTGGTGCTATGATATCTTCAATTGTCGAAACAGCTTTTTGAACACCAAGCCCCATCAACCGATCACCACCATCACGTAATTCGACGGCTTCGTACATACCGCACGAAATACCAGAAGGTACAGATGATGTAACCATCATTCCATCACTTAAAAAAAGATCACATTCAACAGTAGGGATTCCTCGAGAATCATAAATTTCACGTGCGTGAATATCTTGTATTTTCATTTTTTTAACTCCTTTTTTACAAGATAAAAAAAAACACTTGGCATTTACCAAGTGTTTTTTTGCATTATTCTTTTTTTGTAGGCAACAGCTGTAGCCCATAATCTTTCAATTGCTTATTTTCTGCTGGTGTTGGTGATTCCATCATAGGATCACAACCACGCGCAGTTTTTGGAAATGCAATTACTTCACGAATAGATATTGAATGTGTTAGCAACATAATAAAACGATCAAGACCAAGTGCAATACCTCCATGTGGAGGAAATCCAAATTCTTGTGCTTCAAGCAAGAATCCAAATTTTGATTCAACTTCTTCCTTGCTTAAACCAAGAAGGTTAAACACTTTTTCTTGCACTGCGCGATCATGAATACGTATTGATCCACCACCAAGTTCAATACCATTCAACACAACATCGTATGCGCGTGCGGTAATTGCTGCAAGATCTTTGTTTTCCCAACCAGGACTTGGTGAGGTAAATGGATGATGTTTTGCATTCCACGTTTTATCTTTTTTATCATACTCAAGCAACGGAAAATCAGTAACCCATGAAAAATTAAATTCATCTTGTGGAATAATGTTAAGCTCTTTTGCAAGTTCCTGTCGTAAGCGCCCTAAAATTTCCCACGCGACTTCATATTCGCCAGCTACAATAAACAGTATACTTCCATTAGTGATTCCTTCACACGCACTTACTGCTCGTGCAAAAAAATCTTTTGGTAAAAATTTTGCTACAGGCGAACTAATTGCATCAGGACTTTCTAGATCTATCCACAATAATCCTTTTGCCCCTAATTTTTGTGCTTTGTCTACCCAGCGATTGAGTTCAGAATGCGTAAACGTATGACCAGTAACAGCAATACCGCCAATCTTTTCGCCTCTACTGATCACATCACGCAAAAATTTTAGTTCTGTATCAGCAAAAACATCCGTAAAATCGGTAATTTTTAAACCATAGCGCAAATCAGGTTTATCTGAACCGTACGATGAAAATGCTTCATCGTATGTTAAGCGCTTAAATGGTATGTGCAAATCTTTCCCAAGAACAGTAGAAAATACATATTTCAGTAATCGTTCGATCAAGCTCTGAATATCTTTTTCTTGAATGAATGACATTTCAATATCAAGCTGCGTAAATTCTGGCTGACGATCTGCGCGCAAATCCTCATCCCTAAAACAACGAGCAACTTGGAAATATCTTTCCATACCACCACACATTAAAATTTGTTTATACAACTGTGGGGACTGCGGCAATGCATAAAAAGATCCCTGATGGATTCTCGATGGTACTAAAAATTCTCGTGCTCCTTCGGGCGTATTTTTTGTCAAAATAGGAGTTTCAATTTCATAAAATGCTTCTTTATTCAAAAATTCACGCATTGCATAAATAACTTTATGCCTCAACGCAAAATTTTTGTGCATTTCAGGACGACGCAAATCAAGATACCGATATTTCAAACGTAATTCTTCATCAATAACGTCAGTACCTTCAATGGAAAACGGTAGCATTTTTGCAGTGTTCAAAATTTCAAGATCATCAACAAGCAATTCCCAGCATCCAGTCGTCAACTCTTTGTTGATTGTCTCAGGTGCTCGCTCTACTACTTTTCCTGTAACGCTTATGACATATTCAGAACGAATTTTATGTGCAATTTCATGCACTTTTTTTGAATTTTCTGTGTTGACAACAAGTTGCATCAATCCACTGCGATCCCGTAAATCAATAAAAATCAATCCACCATGATCACGACGCCGATGAACCCACCCAGAAAGAGAAATATTTTTATTTAAAAATTGCTCATTAACTAAGCCACACCCTGTAGTACGCTCAGACAGCATATACGTTCCTTACAGCTAAAAATCTCTGCTAAATTTATAAAATTGCCTAATAATAGTAATTGTATCACAACAAACAACAAAGGGTAGCGCAACATTGTGCAATCTACCCTTTGTTTATTATCTTAATTCAAATATGTTTACTTAGAACGTATAGATCAATCCCAAGTTGAATGTGTAAGCAACATTGTTACCTAAACCGGTAATACGATCTTGTTTAAGACCAGTCGGATTTTCATTATCCACAAAATCTTTTTCTTCTTGTGTTTGTACCGGTGTCCCCATACGATCTTTGTAGTGCGATCCAGGGAAGAACATTGAAGATACCCAGAATAACTTAAGGTCTTTGAGTAAACTCCAGTTAATAAACAATCCTGTTTCAACACCAAGGAATGTTCGTGCGTTACCAATTTGACGTTCTTGCCATAATGCCAAAACGTTAGGATTTATTTCAAACGGTTTCTTCCACGCTTTTGGTTTCCACTTTAACGACGTACCGCAGAATACTAAGTTGGTAAAACCAGAAATCGCTTGAGCTTTTCTGCTTGGTGCTTGAATCTCCGTTGATGCTGGTGTTGAAAGTAATCGTTTTAATTTTCCTGCACCACCAAGCAAGAACACGCTTCGTACACGTTTACCAGAATACACTTCTTGTAATCCTATAAATCCGCTATAGTTCTTATCTTTGGTTTCAAAATTAGGATTATTATCACCAGCAGTAACACCTGCAGCTATCGCGAGTTGCAAGTCTTTATCACAGAAAGAATATGATGCATCAGTTACAAACATCCATCCTTCATACTTGTTTGTATAAGAATTACCAAAACGAGCCTGACTATTTTTAAGAATTATTGGAGAGTTAGGAATATTTGCTAAGTAGCCAAGCTCTGTGATAACAGCAGTACCATTAATTTTTTTGCCATTTTGTGATTCGTTTCTGAAGGTCGAATTAATAATTTTTTGCGCATCACTATCAGGAACGTAAGGAGCTGGTTCAGTAACTTCAACCCCTGCTAAGTTTGTGTACGTTGCAGTAACATTATCGTTAATCAAGGTAACTATGCCGCCTTTATTGTTTTCTTTTACAATATTTCGGTCCCAACCTTTTACTCGTTGTTGACCAAAGTTGACCGCATAATCAAAACCACATTCAAAACGATTGCCATAAAACTCACCTGCTAAACCTGCAGTTCCAAGTTTACTGGTTGCATCAGCAGGAAATTCAATTTTTTGTTCAGGATCGTTGTTATATAACCCATAAGGTTCAAGCGTCATTCTACCAAGCCACGTATTATCAAAAGTAGTCCAGTTAAAACGACCCGCAACAATATAGTTCACTTTACCAAACCCGCGCTCAGGATTTTCAAGTCCCCCAAATTGCTGTGCCAATACTCTCTTTTCAGTATCAAACAAACTGCTACTATTATTTTGCAAAATAGCAGTATACAAATCATATGATAAAATTGCTGGGAAAATTTCTCCAGAAAATTTTGCACCAAATGCATATTGATCAATAGCACTATCAGCCCAGAAACCAAGAATTTCAGGTCCAACAGCATATGCATCACCAAGAGCAATACCACGTCCCAACTGAAATGGAAATGATCCAAGAGTGAAAGTATGTCTATTTTTAAACGGTAGACCCACTGCTTGATTAAGATTGAACTGCAACCACAATTGTCTAATCCAAAATATATGACGAGGGAATCCGTGCTTATGAGTTCCTCTAATCGCGTCAAGAACCTTGATATCAGCAAATGTTGTACTTGCTATACTTTCCGGGTTTCCCCATATTCCTTTGTTACGAACCTGACAAAGAAATTCTAATACATTTTGTGTATATGTTTTTGCTCCATACAGCACATTAAACATAAGATCCAATGTATGACGAGAAAAATATGTTTTATCAAAATCATTATCATTGTTCAGCCAGTTAATATTTTTGCCGTAAAACGTTTCTGGTTTAAATACACCAGAAAAAATAAATTCTAGATCATTGTATGTCGTCCGTAATTCAGCATGTAATAAGTCAGCAGAAAAGAGCTGTAAAACAACAGCCGCCAACAAGTATCCCTTAATGCGCATGTCTTCCTTTGGTTCCTGGATCACTAAAAAAATAAAACAGATAGAATCATGTAAAAAATTCGAATTTTTATTTGAATAGATTACTATAAAAATAATCGTACTCGATTGCACTGATTTGTCAACCAAAAAGCGCTTTTAAACCTATCTGCAAAAGGATTTTTTATGAAAAAAAAATATTCACTTTTATTTGGTGCCCACATGTCAATAAGTGGCGAAATGCGCCTGGCCATAGAACGGGGCGAATCTATTGGGTGTTCAGCAATACAAATATTTACAAAAAGCAATCGCCAATGGCATGCAAAACCCATTTCTCAACAAGATATAGACTCCTTTAAACAAACCTGGAAAAGCTCATCTGTCCAGTCGGTTATCACTCACGCATCATATCTTCTCAATATTGGATCACCAAACGCAGACCTTGAAAAAAAATCAGTCGACGCTCTTGAGCTGGAACTTACCAGATGCGCAGATCTTACTATCCCCTATCTTGTGCTTCATCCTGGCTCACATACCAACACCGATGAAGAATCATGTCTTGCAAGAATTAGTAAAAATATAGATAAAGTGCTCACAAAGGTGCCTCATGGTGCCATTTTATTAGAAACAATGGCCGGTCAAGGAAGCCAAGTTGGCTATACTTTTGAGCAACTTGCCCAAATAATCAAATATTCAGACCATAAAAGACGTATCGGTATATGCTTTGATACATGCCATGCATTTGTTGCTGGATATGACTTCAGAACAGAAAAGTCGTATGACCTTATGTGGAAGCAATTTGATAAAACAATTGGCATCAACAAGCTCAAAGCAATCCACGTGAATGATTCACAAAAAGACCTTGGATCTCGCGTTGATCGCCATGCGGACATTGGAAAGGGAAAAATAGGACTTAAAGCCTTTGAGTTATTATTCAATGATCCAGCACTTTTTGATATTCCTAAAATTATTGAAACACCAAAGGCTGATCTTGCTGATGATAGAAAAAATATGGAAATTTTGATGAGTTTGCTCAGTAAAAAAACGCGAACGCTTTTACACGTTGCCGAGTGATATCATAGAATGTGCTTGTTTTTCTTTGTTATTTCCACCGCGCTCGTCCTGAACTTGTTGAAGGATAGTATTCGAGCGCTCTTTTATCATTCTTTAAATAATACATCGCGCTTGACCCTTCAACAAGTTCAGGGTGAGCGCGAAGAGAATATAAATTCAACGGACAAGGTTACTGATTTTCGCTAAAAATAGAAACTGAGATAATAGATTACATCTTTAAAAGTGAGCTAAGAAGAAATTGTAGTATAATAACCCAAAAAAACATAATCCATTATCTCGTCACTAAAACAGTGCTTTCAACCATCCCTTTTAACTAACCACTAATAAAAAGGAATCAAAATACTTAAAAGCATTATTAATTGTGACCATGATCAGAGAAAAAACAATTTTTTTTTTGTTTAAATTTGTGCAACAACAAAAAAATGCTATAAACAGAGACTATTTTGAAAAATGCGTGTTGTTTTATTCAAAAAATCACAAAAAAACAACATCTTTTTTTCTTTTGCTAAAAATGAAGGTTTTTCACCTCTTTTTTTACAAGGACTGGCTTTGTCAAACCCTGCTGCTGCCTTTTATTACACTCACTTGCTACTACTTCAATGAAACTTTTGAATAAAGGATGAACTTTAACGGGCGATGATTGGAACTCTGGATGAAATTGAGATCCTACCATAAAAGGATGATCTTTAACTTCCGCTATTTCGATTAAATCCATGGCAGTATGTATACCAGAAAAGACAATTCCTGCTTTTTCAAGTCGCTCTTTGTAGTTTTTGTTCACTTCATAGCGATGTCTGTGTCTTTCTAAGACCGCATCTGTTTTATAAGCATTATGTGCATGGGTATCTTGAACAAGCGTACACAAATAAGATCCCAACCTCATGTTGGCACCTTTTGTCGTTATATTTTGTTGCTCGCTCATCAAGCAAATAACAGGATCTTTTGTTGCTGCATCAAATTCCGTACTGTTTGCAGTCTCAAGGTGCAACAACGATCGCGCACTTTCTATTATCATCACTTGCATGCCAAGGCAAAGTCCCAAGTAAGGAATTTTTTGCTCACGAGCCCATTTACACGCCAAAATTTTTCCTTCAACACCACGAGAATCAAAACCTCCTGGAACAATTATACCATCAACACTTTGTAAGTCCTGCCAAGCTCGACTGGCATCTTGGTTGTGGTAATCTTTCTCCAGCATCTCTGCTGCAATTGTAACTATTTTAACGTGATAACTAAGATTATATGCAGATGATTTTATTGCTTCAATAACGCTGATATAAGGATCATTGCTGCCAACATATTTTGCTACAAGGCCAACAGATAATGTCTGTCTACTTTGTGCTATGTTGTCAATAAATTGACTCCATAATGATATATCTGATTTCTTAAGCACTGGAAGACCGAAGAATCTTTGAATTTCTTCGCCCACACCCTGTCCTTGCAAATCAAGAAATATTTTGTAAAGAGGATCTACTGTTAATACTTGAAAAATATATTCTTTTTTCACTTCACACATGATTGAAAGCTTATCAATTGACTGCTCTTCAATCGCTCTATCAGCACGTAAAAATAAACAATCTGGAATCAATCCAGCTCTTTTTAATTCCATGACACTATGTTGTGTTGGCTTGGTTTTTACTTCATTGGCCCAACTCAGAAAAGGAACCAAGCTGAGATGTGAATGCATCACATGTTTTGGTCCTAAATCCATCTTAAGCTGACGAACTGCTTCTAAAAAAACTTCACCTTCTATATCACCAACAGTGCCACCTATTTCAAGTAAAACAAATTCAACATTGTGTTTGAGCGCAAATTCCAGAAGACGTTTCTTAGCAACATCAACAACATGTGGCACCATTTGAATGCATTTGCCCAAAAAACGACCTTCTCGTTCTCCCTCAAGCACTTCCTTATAAATTTGGCCTGATGAAACAGAAGAGTCTCTGCCTAAATTGAGACCTACCAATCGTTCATAGTGCCCCAAATCTAAATCAGTTTCAGCACCATCTGCAGTAACAAAAACTTCACCATGAACAAGTGGTGACATTGTGCCAGGATCAACATTAAGATAAGGGTCCCACTTAAGAATTGAAACAGAATATCCTGCCCCTTTTAGCAATACACCAAGAGATGCAATAAGTATTCCCTTACCGATAGATGAACAAACTCCACCAGTGACAACAACAAATTTTACGGGAGAAAGACGCACTTTCTCAATCAACACAGAAACTTCAGAAACTGACTTCATAACGACACCCTTTTTCATTAAGTTTTATTGTAATTATTAAAAATGACGCCGCAATAAAGCGGCGCCAAAATTATTTTTCATCAATACAAAAAGTCAAAAAAAATTATTTTTTTGGAACATCAATAAAACACTCAACACGATCATCTTGAGCCCAATCAGAAAAACCGTCTACCATAAAGCCACACTCAAAACCAGCAAATACTTCTTTTACTGACTTTTTATCACGCTGTAGACTTGTAATTTTTCCTTCACCAATTTTTGTTTTACCACGCCAAATAACCGCATACCCATCACGAGTAAAGCGACCATCACGCATAATAACACCGGCGATAACACCAACTTTTTTTATGTCGAATACACGCAAGACAACGGCTTCACCAATTTTAGTGCGAACCATTTCTATATCTTTTGCTAATTCAGCAATGTTGTCCAAATCTTCAAGCAGTTTGTAAATAATACCATAGTACAATATCGACACTTTTCTACGATCTGCAAGAACATGTGCATTTGTTTCTGTTTTTACGTTAAAACAAACAATTCGTGCGCCGGTATTGAATGCAAACTCAATATCACCTTCGTTCACATCACCAACATCTTGACGCAAAATATTGAAGCCTTTTTTTTGTTTTTTAGAAAGGCGATCGATGCCTTCTACAATAGCTTCAAGAGATGAATGATTATCTGCCTTCACGAGAATATTAATGCCATTTTCGTACATAAAGCGCTTACCTGCAAGAGAAATTTTTCCTTCTCCAGCTGATTTCGCTTTCAAATACTGATCTTTGGACACAACTCTAAAAAAATCTCCTGCTTCTGGTCGTCCATCAAAACCCGCTGCTTGCGCAGGCAATGCAGGATGAATTGCTTTAATGCGCTTACCATAAGAATCAAACAAAGAACTAATATGACCAAAAGTGTTACCGCATAACACATAGTCACCAACTTTTAATATTCCATTTTGAGTAATAAGAGTTACAACCCAACCACGTCCTTTTTCTGAACTTGATTCCAAAACATAGCCATCTGCAGGAACGTTAATTTCCGCACGCAATTCCATTACTTCTGCTTGCAATGCAACCATTTCGAGTAAGCGATCAACACCAGTTCCAACTTTTGCCGAAATCGGAACACATATAACATCGCCGCCCCAATCTTCCACAGTGATGCCATACTGATTAAGCTGTCGTTTTATTACCTCTAAGCGGGCTGAATCAACCTTATCAACTTTATTTATCGCAACAACTATTGGTACTTTCGTGGAAAGAGCATATTTTATTGCTTCAATAGTTTGAGGCATTACACCATCATCCGCTGCAACAATAAGAATAACAATGTCTGCAACTTTTATACCGCGTTGTCTAATTTTAACAAACGCTTCGTGACCTGGTGTATCAAGAAAGACAATACTTCCGTGGGAAGTTGTTGCTTCGTACGCACCTAAATGCTGAGTTATTCCACCTTTTTCTTTAAACGCAACACGCGTTTTTCTGATGTAATCAAGCAAGGTTGTCTTACCGTGATCAACATGACCAACGACTACAACAACAGGTGGTCTTTTTTCTAAAGCAGCTCCACTTGCAAGTTTTTTAGTTACTTCAGCAGACTCTTGCTTAGCAGAAACCTTTACAACAGGAATTTCGTAATGGTTCGCAACTCGATGAACCACATCTTCTGATATAATTTGATTTTTTGTTGCTATAATACCCCATTTTAAAAGAGTAACTATAACATCTGTGACAGGTTTTTTAATTTTTTCAGCAAGTTCTGCAACATTCATTTGATAGACTACTAACTCAACAGGAGAGACAGCAGCTGACTGGTCTTTCTTTGCAAGAACTGATTGCTGTTTGTTATTTTCAGATGATCTTGGCGTCACCTTAGTCGTTCTTTGTGATAATTCAGGCACTTTATTTTCAATCGGAGTAACAGGTTTTGATTCTTTTAACGATTCAGCTTCTTTTTTGGTGCTTGCATTAATCTCTGTAAATAACTTATTGAGAAATGAGAGGGCTTTTTCGTCCAAAATAGACATATGACTTTTAACATCAAAGCCATTTGTTTGCAATTTTTCTATAATATCTTTGCTCGAAACATTATTCAATTGGGCAAATTCATATATTCGCATAATACAAAACTAAACATCTTTTTTCTAATCTTGATCGTCGATTAACACTTCATCACTAGCATCTTCTTTACCTTTTTGCGAAGTTTCTTCACGAACAAGTTGAATACTTACACCGGTAATTTGAGAGGCTAATGATATATTTTGTCCACCTTTTCCAATGGCAAATGATCGTTGATCTTCATTAAGCCATACCCGAGCAACTGTATTATCTGAACTTAACTCTACTCGATCAATAACAGCGGGCTTTAAGGAATTTGTCACAAAGAAAGGCAGCGAATCACTCCAGAGAAAAACATCGATTGTCTCACCACTGAGCTCTTTTAATATTGGTTTGATACGACTTCCACCAACTCCAACGCATGTTCCGACCGGATCAATATTTCTGTCATGCGAGAAAACAGCAACTTTTGATTTATATCCAGGAGAGCGAACGATTTTCTTGATTTCAACCAATTTTTCAAACACTTCTGGAATTTCTAACTCAAACAACGCCTCTAAGAATTCTGGCGAAACACGATCTAAAATAAGCTGATTATCGCCTTGAGGTTCGATAAGTACCTCTTTCAACAACGCTCTGACAGTGTAGCCAACTGCAAATTTTTCACCGGGAATAGAGAGAGAATACGGTAAAAATGCATAAACATCACCAAACTTAACGGATATACCATTGCGCTCAGCCTTGTGCACAGAACCAACGATAATGTGGCCTTGTTTATTTTTGAACAGGTCATAAACAACACGAGCTTCAATTTGCTTAATTCTACTCGCAATGACTTGGCGGGCTCTGAGTACTTCAACTCGCCCAATTTTTCCTTCAAAAGGAAGCCAGACTTGATCACCTAAAGCGATATCTTTGTTAATGTTGCGCGCTTTTTTGAGAGAAATTTCGCTGTATTCATCATCAACAGTTGCCACCACAATCTTTTGAGCAAGCACAACAAGGTCTCCTGTGACAGAGTCTTCTTCTACTTTCAAAGCAAGGTCTGGATACTTACGTTGGTAAGCAGCAAGCATACCTTCGCAAACAACTGCTCCCAAAGATTCTTTTTCCAGTCCACGTTCTTCAACTAATTCGTCTATTACATCCGCAAGTTTCACAAGATTCCTCAAATGGTGGTACATAATGCTTTTACAACGATAAATGTGATCGTTTTTTGACTAGATTTTTACGACAGCAAAAAATTGAGTGCTGTAGGCGCAATGTCAAGTCTCATAATCAAAGCTTATTACAATTATTTTTTTCTGGCAATAGTAAAAACAAACAGACCCTTTTTTATAGAAACAATCGCCAAAGGCCTGTCGTTTTTTTAAACCACCGCCGGAGCCTATTATAAGACTCTTTAATAAAAGATATTTATATCTCTTAAGATAATAGGCGAAGGGGTAGGTGGTGCATAACTCGGTGTTTTTTTCCTCAATACAGCGATCATATCGATATAATTTTTTTTAAGTGGGTGGTGCATAAGTGGTGCATAAGTGGTTGATAACTCTGAAAACAGTGAGTGGAACGTTCAGATCGAGCAACTCCCAGCGAATATGCTTATCAGATCGTATGTTTAAAAACACAAAAAAATGGCCAAAAAAAAGTTATGAACAAGTTATCAACCACTTATGCACCACTTATCAACCACTTATGCACCACCCGTTTAATAGTGTTTGTCTTGAATTTTGTTTTTTTGTAAAAATATAATACACAGTCACAAATTTATTTAGACTGGCTGAGCGCCCATGCTTTTTGCAAATCGGCAAACCAGGCATCAAATTTGTTTGGATCTCGTAAAATATATGCAGGATGAAACGTTGGAATGAGAATAGTGCCATTAAAAGACAGCTCTTTGCCGTGTATAGCATTCATTTTTGTAGGAGATTCAAGAAGACTTTCAAGAGCTGTTGCTCCAAGCGTGCAGATGACTTTTGGCCGGATAATTTCAATTTCTTTGAGTAAAAATAAATTTTTATACGTTTTGCTTTCCTGTGGGGTTGGTTTGCGGTTTTGAGGTGGGCGACACTTTACACTATTGGTAATAAATATATCTTTTCTATCTATACCAAGGCATGCTAATGCTTTAGTGAGCAACATGCCAGATTTTCCAACGAATGGTACGCCCTGTTCGTCCTCATGTTGGCCGGGAGCTTCTCCAATAAGCATTAATTGTGCCTCAGGATTGCCATAGCCGCATACAAAATTGTGTTTTGTTTGCAGCTCTAAGGGGCATGATGCGCATTCTTTATAAGGGGCATACAGTTTTTGCAGCAAGAGAGATTTTGATTCCTTTTGGTTCATTTTTTTTCTCGTTTTAAAATGACAATAGCGCGTTGTATACATAAAAAGTGTATATAAACAACGCGCTATTGTCATGTATCAACCAAAAATATAACGAGAAAGTAAAGTTCCCCAGGAATTAGATTTAAGGAATATAGCTTCTTGGTACGAGCTGTGAATGCCGCGTTCAGGGAAATATATAGCAATGCCGCGCGCATTTTTTAAGTTTTTACCGGCAGTATTAGCTATAACGAGTTGTTCAATGAGATGCATACCTTCGTCAAGTTTTGTTAAAAGAGTATTTTTTACAACAGAACCTATGTGGCTGTTTTCTGTGGAGAGTTTTTTTAGGTTATTTGACAAATTTTTGTAGAAATGATGCAGATCTATGTATGTTGGTTCGTCAAAATGGGTACAGAGTATTTTGCTTTTACTATCTTTTATTGTTTGATGGATAGTGGTTCTTTGTTGATCAAGGCATTCGATAAGTAACCTTGCAATGTGATCAATATTTCTTTCTAGTAGCTCAATGGAATTAAGATTGATTGCGGATAGCGTGTAATCATTAGTTATTGATTGATATGTTCTGTTGTAAGCATTAACAATATGACTTGCAAAGGCGAAGGTACTTAACGCTTCTTTTGTAAATGGGAATAATACTTCGTCATATTTCCATCCCATTCCAAGCTCAACCTCTTCTGAGCTGACCATTACTTGGGCGTATTTTTGTATAAAGGTCATCACTTCTATCATTGACATGAGGCATGCATCAAATCCAATAATGCCAAATTTTTTACCATTAAGATATTTTTGACATATTGTTTCAAGGGCAGCTTCAAGCTTTCTGTTCGATAAGTAATTTCCCGTTGTATCATCCCAACAGACACCTCGTTGTTTTGGTTCTAAGTGATCAATGGCATCCATAAATCCAATTGATCTGTCAAGTTCGAGCCGGTGGGTGGATGGATTGAATACGAACAAGTCCATTGGATTGATAATTTTTCCATGAGGTGGTTCAAGAATTCCGGTGCCATGATTCCATAAAATAAGATCGTATTCATCAGCGGCATAATTTTTAATGGCCCATTCACAGAAAGAAATAAGTGTTGCAGGGTTTCCGCTATCCATTTGTTGTATAAGGGGATTATAGGGATCAATATGTAATACTTGGTCTCTTTCGATGAGATATCGACGAGTAATTTTTTTGTTTCCTGATATGCGAATATCTAAATGAACGACAATGGTGAGATTGCTATTAGATCCAATGTTTGCCATTTGTTGAATATTACGGGCTGCAAATGGTCGCAAATCATTATCTGCTGCCATGTATACCATTACTACTCGTTTGTTTGTTTTACTTGTTTTTATTTTTTTTTTGCGAGAAATATTTTTTTTATGAATTCGATTTTTATATGTTTTGATCGAACTTGTTTGGCGAATTTCATCACAAAAATCACAGAGGCATGTTTGGCAAATAGCATCATTATCTATGGAATACATTTCATGATTTATTTCTGTGTGAATTGTTCCAACTGTTAAGCATAAAGTTATAAGGATAAATTTGCTCATCAGCCTCATGAATGTTGTAATACGTTTTGGCAACATTATTTGTCTCCCCTTTTTTTATTGGTAGCGCGTTAATGTTTTTATCGTAGGTAATAGCGATCAAAATAATCAATATTTTGATAATTGAGATCTGTGTTGAATTGCTACTTGGTTAAACCATGCGAGTGCAAATGTTAGGGCAAAGCTAAGTTGAAAGTCGAGAAAAAACAAATAAAGTGGACAATAAAGTAGAAATCCAAAACAGACAAGCGTTAAGTAGTGTAGTGTGTGAAAAGGAGTTTTACTAAATAAGCATATTTTATTGAGCAAAAAAAGTGCAAATGATCGAGTGAATGGGGTGGATGTCCACGTTAAAGCAAAGTAAATACAGCTGAAGAGCGATAGTATGATTTGTTTTATAATCATGGGAAGAGGAAGAAGACAGAAAATGGCTTGCCAGATAAAAATAAAAAGAGCTAAGTGCATTCCTGATCGTGCAAGAAAGTGATAGATACCCCATGCTTTGAATTGTTCATTTGTTTCTTCTAGGGATGATTTTACATACGACCTGTTTCCCAAAAATAAAGAAGAAAAAAACTGAAATCCACGTTGAGAAAGTTTATTTTCTAATCTGTTTAATAGTTTTGTTTTCTCATTCCATATCCAGTAACGCAATGACCATGGTGAATGATAATCAATACGATAATGCACATCATTGCTGAATATTGTTGCAACAATTTGCTCTTTGATTTGGTAGAGCTGAAAATCTCGACTAGATGGCATTTTACAATGCATATCAAAAAAAGTTACCGTATCACCAACAACGAAGGCGTTGTTGCTTTTTCCATAAAACATCACCACTTTGTTGCATTTTTTTGTGGAGTGCTCTGTTGCTATTGTGTCAATTGCAAGAGTAATAACCGTTGTTTTTTGATGGTTTACTGTTGCTTCATTTTTATCTATCACTGTTCCTGTTACAGAAAATTTTTTGTTATCAATAAATGCATAAAATCCATCATAATCACGTAATTCTTTTTGATGTAACCAAGCGCCAGCTAATACAAAAAATGAGCACATAATGAATTGCGTTGGAAATGCAAACTGTTTTTTGTAGGCAAATAAAGTGCAACACAGTGTTGTTAAAAAAAGTATAAAAAATAATGATACGGCAGAATGCCAGATAATGCCGACAATAAAAAAAAGTGTAATGGCAAAAAGTGGAGGTATGTTGATGCAGTGAAAGTTGCTCGTAAAAAAATGCATAGGGATCAGTTTTTATTTCTGTTATAGTGTAGTATTAATATAAATAGTGTTTTTTGATACAATAACACATATATAAGTTTTTATGAAAAAATATTTTATTATATACATAGTAGAAGTTTTTTGTGAACTTTGCATTAGTTCCATTTCTCGTTATGCTGTTTTCAAAAAAGGTAGTATGAAATTTTTATTGTGAGGATTATGTATGCAATCTTGTTTTGTAAAATTAATGTATCTTAGTTATTCTATACTTCTTATGAGTGCATGTGTTGCGCATGTGCATCTAGTCGGAAAAAATAATACACCAATAGAACTTGAGGATTTCATGTCAGATGAGAAAAATATGATGCAACAAGAAGTAAAGTCTGTTCATCAACATGTTAAAAAAGTAGTGTTAGATAATGGTTTGACCATTTTAATTCGTGAATCGCATGAAATACCAAAAGTATCTTTTCAGATTTTTTATAATGTTGGGTCAAAGGATGAATTGCTGGGAGAAAAAGGCATAGCACATCTTATTGAACATATGATTTTCAAAGGTACTGATACATTGTCTGAATCAGATATCAATGTTCTTGTACATAAACTTTCTGGTAATTGTAATGCTTTTACTTCATACGATTGCACTGGATATTACTTCAATTTTCCTACGCATCATTGGCATGAAGCATTCCCTGTCGTCGCCGATTGTATGACTAACTGCTTGTTTAACGATGATATGCTCAATTCGGAGATGAAGGCAGTTATCCAAGAACTTAAATTATACAAAGATCAGTATGAGCGTTCTTTGTTGGAAGAGATGATTGGCATGATATTTGCTGATCATCCATATCATTATCCTATTATTGGGTATAAACAGGATTTGTGGAGTGTTGCAGGCAAAGATTTGTTAGCATTTTATAAAAAACATTATAAACCAAACAATGCAACACTTGTTGTTGTTGGTGATGTGGATACCGATGAGGTGGTAGATTTGGCAAATGAGTATTTTGGTTCAATACCAAAAGATCCAGACTATGCTAAAAAAGAAAATTTTTTCCATCGTGATATTGCATCAAAATCATTAACAATATATCGCGATGTAGCTCAACCAACCTTAGCATACGTATTTGTTGTTCCTGGTGCAGTGGATAAAAAAGATACAGCCATTGATATTTTTGAGTGGATTCTTGGTAAAGGTAAAAGTTCACGTTTGTATAAAAAATTGGTGAATGATTCGCAGCTTGCCACAAGTGTTGCAACCGGATCTTGGGGGCTGTTTGATCATGGTGTTTTCTTTATTTTGGTTGAACCAAAAAAAATAGAAGATGCTGCGGAAATTGAGCGTATTATTATGGCAGAATTGGAAGATATTGCTAAAAATGGTGTCGGAGCAGCAGAGTTTGAAAGAGGCTTTAAAAAGACGCAAATGGAGTTTTATAGTCTTCTTGAAGGCATTGAAGATCAGGCATATGCCATTGGACATGCGTATCTTGCAACAGGCGATGAAAATTATGTATTTACATGCTTGGAACAACCTGCAGAATTATTAAAACAACAAGTGCAAGATATTGTTGCTGCGTATTTCCGACCGGCTATTACGCATAAAGGTTTTGTGTTACCATTGCCAGAGCGTGAAAAAGGTGAATGGGCAGTGTTGCAAGAAGAATCGGATACTGAAGATGAGGAAATTCTTGCTGTACGTGTGCGTTCAACAGAGGTAGAGCCGGCAGTATATGCAAAAACTGTTGATGTACAAAAGCAGACTCATTTTACTTTTCCTAAACCGCAACTGTGTACATTATCGAATGGCTTAAAAGTGCTTTATCATGATAATGATATCACTCCTAAAATTAATATTGTTTTGGAATTCAAAGCACGTCCTCACTATGATCCGCAAGACAAACAAGGATTATACACATTTGTAGCAGATATGATGACCGAAGGAACTGAGAATTACACAAGCGAAGAGCTTGCTGATGCAATTGAATCGCGTGGAATGTCTATAGGCGTGTATCCTGGTGGCATTGCTATGAAAATGTTAAGCAGTGATTTTGTTTTTGGGCTGGGTATTTTAAAAGAAATTCTTACCAAAGCAACATTTCCTGAGAATGAAATAGAAAAAATTCGACATCAGTTATTAACCGATATTAAGCAGTACTGGGATGAGCCACGTTCTTTTGTGAGTCATTTGGTGCGCGAAGAAATTTATAAAAATCATCCATACAGCAAGCAAAGTATTGGAACAGAAGAATCTATTTCATCAATTTCTCGTGATGATTTAGTGGATTTTTATGAGAAATACATTTCTCCTTTTGGTGCTCATATAGCGGTGGTTGGTGAGCTAGAAGGTTATAATATAAAAGATGTATTAGAAAAAGAACTTGGAGATTGGAAGATAAGCGAAGTTGAAGAAATAAAATGTCCTGCGCTTACTCCTGTACCAACAAAAGAAGTAAATTATACAATTAATCGTGACCAAGTTGTTTTGTGTTTAGCACAATTATCAATTGAGCGTAAGCATCCTAAATTTGATGCTTATTTATTGTTCGATCAAATATTTGGCGGAGGAGCTTTAGGTTCTATGAGTTCTCGGTTGTTTGAATTGCGTGAACATACCGGATTATTTTATACCATTCGTGGATCATTAATTGCGGGAACTGATGAACAACCAGGAATGTTCCAGGTGCGCACCATTGTTTCCTTGGATAGATTAGCTGAAGCTGAAAAGGCAATCAAAAATACAATTGATACCGTTGTTGATACATTAACGCAAGAAGATTTGGAAGAAGCAAAACGAGCAATAACTAATACACTTGTTGATAATTTTGTTTCTAACAGTGATATTGCGAGTACGTTCTTGTATCTTGATCGCTTTAAACTTCCTGCTGATTATTTTGACACTCGTGCGGAAGTGTTAGAAAGAATTACGCTTGAAGATATGAAAAAAGCGGTGAAAGATATTTTAAGTTCTGACAAGCTTATTACTGTGCGAGCGGGGCGCGTTTGACGTATAGCAGCGTAGCAGAATCGGTTAAATTATATTAATTATTATTTGAAGGAATTGAAATCATTTTCAATTCCTTCTTCTTAGAAAGTATGAATTGTATGTTAAAAACATGTTCTGTTTTTTTATTTTTCTCATTGTTATTCGGAATCAATATATATCTTACCGCTAGTGATGCCATTATAAGGCATACCTTAAAAAATGGTCTGACTGTTTTGATTCGAGAAAAGCATGACATACCAAAAGTTGCTGTTCAAATTTGGTATAATGTTGGATCAAAAGATGAATTGCTCCATGAAAAAGGAATAGCTCATTTGCTTGAGCATATGGTATTTAAAGGTACTCATACACTTTCTGAAACGGATCATGGTGCAGTTGTTCGCAAACTTTCGGGTACTTGTAATGGAATTACTTCTGCTGATTGGACTCGTTACATCTATGATCTTCCATCCCACAATTGGAGAAATATTTTACCAATCATTTCCGATTGCATGACGAATTGTACATTTAGCGATGATGTGCTCAATTCTGAAATGAAAGCAGTTATTCAAGAATTGAAAATGTATAACGATAATTACGGTAGATCCCTTAGGATAGAATTAGAAAAGGCAATTTTTGCAGATCACCCCTATCATTATCCTGTTATTGGTTATAAAAAAGATTTAATAAATATTACCGGTAAAGATTTGCACGCATTTTATAAGAAGCATTATAAACCAAATAATGCAACATTGGTGGTTGTTGGTGATGTAGAGACTGATGAAGTTATAGACCTTGCTAATCAATATTTTGGACATATACCACATGATGAAGCATGTATAAAAAAAGAGAATTCTTGTATTTTCGATATTGTATCAAAATCTGTAACATTATACCGCGATATAGTACATCCTTCTTTTATCTATGCTTTTGCTATTCCTGGTCTCAGTAAAAAAAACATTTTCGAAATAAGTATTTTAGAGTGGATTATAGGCCAAGGCAGGGGATCACGGCTATATAAAAAACTTGTTCATGATTATGGTTTGGCAACAAATGTTACAACAGGAAGCTGGAGTGATTTATTTGAGCATGGAATTTTTTTTATTCAGGTAGATCCAAAAAATCAAAAGGATAAAGAAAAAATTGAAGATGTCATTGATGCGGAATTAATCGAATTAGCTTCAAATGGACTCAGTGACAGTGAATTTAAAAGAGCTCTCCAAAAAACTCAAATGCGGCTTTACACTCTCTTGGAAAATTTTAATGAACAAGCTTCTCGCATTGGTCTTATGTATCTTGCAACAAAAGATGAAAACTATGGTTCAACTCTATCCATGCAATCCTCCCATGAGCTTAAACAAAACACACATGATATAATTGAACAATTCTTTAGACCTTCAGTAATACATAAAGGTTACCTGTTGCCATTATCTGAAAGTGAAAAAAATAATTGGTTAACTTTACAGCAAGCTTCAGATCAAAAAGACAAGGAAATACTATCTCAGCGTGTTCGACATACGCAAGTGGAGTCTGCTTTGTATGCAAAAAGAGTTAATCTACAAGAAACAATGAAGCCCTTTGCTTTTCCTAAGGCAGAAAAGATAATATTGTCTAATGGATTAAACGTATTGCACCATCATAATGGTGCAACTCCGCGAATCAAAATTACTTTGAACTTTAAAGCAGATTCTTATTATGATCCCCAAGACAAGCAAGGGCTGTGTAAGTTTGTCATGGCAATGATGGTTGAGGGAACCGAAACATATACGGCACAGGAATTAATAGACATTCTCGATGCTCATGGAATTTCTCTGATAGTTTCTTCCGAAGCGATTTCGATTAATCTTCTAGAATCAGATTTGGTTTTTGGATTGAGGATGCTAAACGATATTCTCAATAAATCTACATTTCCTGAAAATAAATTAGAGAAAGTTAGACAGCAGCTGCTGGTTCATGTAAAAAAAGCTTCCGACGATCTTGCATGCTGTAAAGATATGGTGTTGAAAAATATTCTTTATAAAGGTCATCCATACAGCAAGCAAGCGAATGGTAATGCATCATCCATTGGCGCAATATCGCGGGCTGATCTTTTAGATTTTTATAAAAAATATATCTCCCCACAAGAAGCACATCTTGTGATTGTTGGTGATTTACATAACTACGATATACAAGAAGTAGTTGCGCAAGAACTAGGGGATTGGTGTGGAGCGGTAGTAGAAGATATAGAGTATCCGCCCCTATTTAAGGTACCCACCATCGAGGTCAATCATCAACTTAATCGTGACCAAGCTTTCATTTGCCTTGCACAACTATCAATAGACAGATATCATCCTGATTTTGATAAATATCGGATATTTGATTATATATTCAGTGGGGGAAACTTTAGTCGAGGATCTCGCCTTTTTAGTTTGCGAGAACAAACAGGTATATTTTATATTGTTGGAGGATCTCTGGTTAGTGGTGCTGGCAAACAACCAGGAGTATTTCAAGTAACTGCAATTGTATCGCCGGATAGATTACAAGAGGCTGAGGAAATGTTGAAAAATTTAATTGATACTGTTGTGGATACAGTTACACAAGAGGAATTTGAAGAAGCCAAGCGTACAATAATCAATAATCTGGTTAATAATTTTGTATCTAATGATGCCCTCGCAGCTACGTTTTTGTTTCTCGATCGCTTTAAATTACCTGCAGATTATTTTGATAATCGTGCGGCAAGTTTGGAAACAATCACACTTGAAGATATGAAAACTGCAGTTAAAGATATCTTACATTCAGATAAGATGATTACGGTGCGAGCGGGAAGAGTGTAGTTAAATTAATTGACGTAATTGCTCAGCAGAATCAGTTAATTTTTTTTGTTCGAGATCATCAAGTGGGATTGGGAGTATTCTTTCAATCCCATTTTCACCTAAAATAGCAGGCATGCTGAACACAGTATCATATTCTTGAATATACGTAGAAAGTGGCATAACTAATTTTTGATCAAAAACGATTGCTTCGCATATGGCTGCTACGCATGCAGCAATGCCAAAATGTGTTGATCCTTTGCATGCAATAATTTCGTATGCGGTGTTTTTTGCTTGTTGTGCGATACTCTCAAAATCTTTTTTTTCTATTCCAGCAAATTGTGCAATCGAAATACCGGCAATTTCTGCTGATGACCATGCAACACATTGTGAATCGCCATGTTCACCAATGACATACGCATGTACAGAACTTTTAGCGACATTCGTTTTTTCGGCAATAATACCACGCAAGCGCAAAGTATCCAAGAATGTTCCCGTACCAAATACTTGATTGCGCGGGAGTCCAGATAGAGATTGTGCAAGAGCAGTGAGTGCATCAAGAGGATTGGTCACCATAATAACAATGGCTTGCGGGTTGATTGGTTTAATAGCGGTGAAAATATCGGTAATGATTGTTTTATTTGTTGTCAGTAGCTCTGCGCGTGTTTCCCCTGGCTTTTGCGCTCTTCCTGCTGCTATGACGATAATATCAGCTTCTGAGGCATCTTTAGAGCTGCCTGATCGTATTTTTGAAGCTCCATCAAATGCAAGGGCATCAGAAAGATCAAGAATTTCACCATGGCAACGTGCTTCATCAATATCTACTAAAATAATCTCGGCAACTATGTTCTTGAGTAGTAAGGCATATGCGGTTGTTGATCCAACGGTGCCAGCACCAATTACAGCTATTTTTGAGTGTTTCATGTTTTTATCCATCTTGATAAGATCTTCCGCGCTCATCCTGAACTTGTTGAAGGATCAGAGCGCGCTTAATCCTTCAACAAGTTCAGGATGAGCGCGAAGTGAAGTATATAGCAAGGAAATTTTACGTAATCATTTTCTGATTTCTATTTTGGTAGGTCTGATTGTCAACAAGTAATTATCGTGGTATTATAGGAGCAAGATAGTTTTTATTATATATTTTTAACCTTTTTACCTTTTTTCCATGCTTCATGGGAAAAGACCTTAGGATGAGCCGAATGGCAAAAGAACTCGTAAGACCGGAACAATTCTGTACGGTTAAAATGAAAGCTGGTTTAGATTCGATAGCACTACAACTTAACGATGAGCTCCAAAGGGAGCTTGATGCGCTTTATAAAGGTGCTGTTGAAACATTCCAATTGGGCAAATTAATCAAGGGTACTGTTGTAGCAATAGAAGACAACGGTGTTCTTGTTGATATCAAATATAAATCTCGTGGCCTTGTTCCTCGCTATGAATTTGGCGAACATGAACTTAAAAAGTTACATGCAGGCGATGAGATTGAAGTCATTCTTGATCAACTTGAAGATACTGATGGCAGAATCGTATTATCATACGAAAAAGCTAAAGAAATGCGCGCATGGGATGCTGTCACTAAGCTTTTCGAAGATGGTGCACCAGCTGAAGGTGTGGTTACGCATAAAGTTAAAGGTGGCTTGAACGTTGATATCGGTATTCCTGCGTTTCTACCAGGATCTCAAATTGATCTACAACGTGTTACTGATTTTGATCAATATGTTGGTCAAACAATCAAAGCATGTATCCTTAAATTGAACAAAAAACGTGGAAATGTAATTATTTCACGTCGTAAATATCTCCATGATCAACGCTCAGAAGATCGCAAGAAGATCTTAGAAACATTGAGCGAAGGTCAAGTTATTCAGGGTATCGTTAAAAATATCACTAACTATGGTGTGTTTATAGACATAGGTGGTGTTGACGGGCTTCTGCATATCACCGATATGACATGGGGTCGTGTTGCTCATCCAAGCGAAATGGTACGCATTGGCGATAGTATAGCAGTGAAAGTATTGAGCTTTGATAAGAACAACGAAAAAATATCGCTTGGTCTTAAGCAACTGCAAACAAATCCTTGGGATCAAATTAGTCCTGATATCGCGGTTGGCAACAAAACTAAAGGTAAAATTTCTAGTATTACCGATTATGGTCTATTCATAGAGGTTGCTCCAGAAGTTGAAGGGCTTGTCCATATTTCTGAAATTTCATGGACTGATCGTATTACTGACCTTAATCGTCTGTATAAAGTTGGCGATGCGATTGAAGTGCTTGTTGTTTCATTGGATAAAGAAAATCGTCGTATGTCATTGAGTGTTAAGCAACTTGGTAAAAATCCTTGGGAAACGGTAAACGAACAGTTTAAACCAGGACAAACACTTAAAGGTAAAATTAGCAATATTACTGACTTTGGTATTTTTGTTCAATTGTTGCCAGGTATTGATGGTTTAGTTCATATTTCTGATCTTTCATGGACAGAACATATTGAACATCCGTCTGATCGTTACAAATTAGGTCAAGAAGTTGAAGCGGTTATTTTGGGCATTGATAAAGATAGCAAGAAAATATCTCTTGGTATTAAGCAATTAAGCATTGATCCATGGGAAAAAGTTGCAGAACAATATCCAGTAGGTTCTGTTGTTGAAGGTGAAATTAGCAAAATAACCAACTTTGGTGCTTTTGTAAGACTGCCAAACAATATTGAAGGACTTATGCATAATACTGTTCTTTCTCAGGAACAAAGTAAAAAAGCTGAAGAATTCTTCACAGTAGGTCAAAAAGCGCAATTCCGTATTGTTAATATCAATAAAGAAGAACGCAAGCTTGCTTTAAGTACGCTTCTTGAAGAAAAGAAACAAGAGCCGAAAAAAGTTGAGCCTAAAAAAACTGAACAACAACCTAAAAAAGAATCCTCCTTCGCTAAAGCTTCGGCGGACGCGTCTGAAGGTAAACAACAAGTTCAGTCTAAACAGCAGCCTAAAGTTGTAGCGAAAAAAGAGAAAAGAGAAGAACCACAGCAACAAAAAGTACGTGGATCTTTACAAATTGCTCTTGAATCTGCAATGCAAAAGTCTGATAAAAACAACAAAGACGAAGATCAATAATAGAGGCAGCTACTGTGGAATTAACTAAATTAACTTATGCGATGATTAAACCAGATGCTGTTGCAGCTAAAAATACTGGTAAAATTATTGATATGATTGAACATAACGGTTTTGAAATTGTTCGTTTGCAAAAAGTTATTATTGCTAAAGAATTAGCAGAAGAATTTTATGGTGAACACAGAGAAAGACCTTTCTTTGGTGAATTAGTTGAGTTTGTTATATCAGCACCAGTGATTATTATGGCATTGCACAAAGATAATGCTATTGCATCATGGCGCGATTTGATTGGCGCAACAGATCCTCTTAAGGCTGATGCTGGTACTGTTCGCAAATTATATGGAACAGATATTGGGAAAAATGCAGTTCACGGATCAGCAGATTCTGCTTCTGCAACAAAAGAACTTGAACTATTCTTCCCTGATTTATTTGGTTATGAATCTGCAGAAGAAAATTGTTCAAAAGACAGATGTTCAGATGATGATGACTGTTGCATGAATGATGAATAAATTATTGTAATATAGTTATTAAAAAAAAGATCCTCGGATATTCCGGGGATTTTTTTTTACTTAGCGTATTTTTTTAATTAATGTGCCAGCATGCTTCCAACTTAATACTTGAGCTGCAGGCCATTTTTGATCCTCATTGCCGCCATAAATAAGATATTGTGGTGCATGTGGAGTATTTGTTGTTTTATTCCAGAAGTTTAACTCCTTAAAAAAATCAGTTGCAATAGTTTGTCCTGCTTTAATTTCCACTGGGATTGGATGTTGCGATTCATCAATAATGCAATCGAGTTCGTGACCACTAACATCTCGCCAAAAATATAAACTCGGCTGTTGTTCGAGATTGTATTGTTGTTTTAATAGGTCCGCAATAATCATTGATTCAACAAGGCTGCCACGTAAATAGTGGTCAGATAATTCTTGAACAGAGCGTATTTTTAATAGTGAACATGCAATGCCCGTATCAATAAAATAGAGCTTTGGCGCTTTGATGAGTCGTTTTCCAAAGTTTTTATAGTAAGGGTGTAATAAGAAAAGAACATAGCTTGCTTCTAGCAATGAAATCCATGCTTTTGCAGTATTGTAATTTACTCCACAGTCATTGCCTAAAGAGGTTAAGTTTAAAATCTGACCAGTGCGTCCTGCGCATAATCGCATAAATTTCTGGAAGGTATTTAAATCAGAAACATTGGTAATTTGTCGGACATCACGTTCCACGTACAAGCGAAGATAGTTGCTATATAAACGTTCAACAGAAATATTTTCGGCATGAGCTTTGGGGTAGAAGCCTTTGTATATAAGAGTTTCCGCTTTTTCAGGTAATAGGGCAGCTGCTTCAAGTTCACTGAGTGATAATGGTAAAAGTGTTAACACAGCCATTCTTCCTGCGAGAGTTTGTGTTATTGCTTCGTCAACCAAAAAATTTTGTGAACCTGTGACAATAAAAAAACCGTTCTTTTTTTCGCGATCAACTATAGTTTGCATGTACGATAGCAATTCTGGAGCATGTTGTATTTCATCTAAAATTATGCCATTTGCGGTTGGGTAGTTAGTTAAAAAAGCGCGAGGATCAGTTTTGGCGAGTGCCCGAATATCGAAATCTTCTAGCGATATGTATTTATGTTCAGAAAATACAGTTTGGACAAGGGTTGTTTTGCCAGATTGGCGAGGGCCAACAATTGCAACAACAGGAAATTCAGAAGCAGCTTCAATAACCTGACCGGTCAATATACGTTTTATATGCATTTTAACCCCTAAATTTTGTATGATTAGTAATTGAATTAATAATTATACAAATATTGTACATTAAAAACGATGATTAGATCAATATTTTTATTAAAACAGCTCCTGAGTTGGTCGATTGTATGTTTTTAGTGCAAATATTGACAATATGAATAGTTTTGTTATGTTAAAAGTAGGTTAGAATAGTGTATTGTTTACGGGAGGCAATTATGAAAAGGTCATTATTTTTATCAGTTATTATGATGGTTGTTTCGATGGGTACTGTGAATGCAATGGATCTCGCTGGTGTCGTAATGGTAGGGGGTTCAGCTTTGCTAACTCCGGTATCTACTGGGCTGTATGGTTTTGGTAAATATTGTTATCTCAAATCGGGTGCTCCTGCTTATGTTGTTAACCAGAATCCTTGGACTGCATTGTATGATGGTGGACATGACAATTATCCAAGATCATTTCACGAATCATCATTCACTAAAGCAACAGCAAAACAAAAACAATTATCTCATATTGCATATCGCTGTCTTGCAACCGGATCAAGATTAAGCTGGCCTGTTAGAGCAGTTTCTTCCGTTATTCTTCCGATAGTGCTTATAAGCGGCATCATGGAACATGAAGATTTTGGATATAAAAAAGATTTTTCTCAGCCTATAGAAGATGCGCTATCCAAATTAGAGTAAAGCAAAATATTTGAAAAATATCATGACAAAAAAAGATCCTTGGGTAATTCCGGGGATCTTTTTTTATTGCATATATATTTTTAAAAAAGATTATACTCCAATAGAAGTTTTGTTTTCTACAACAGGAGTCTTTGTATGTTAAAAAAAATATGTATGCTTCTCAGTATCATTGGAACATTGCAAGTACATGCTATGGATCAACCTGACGTTTGTTATTTGGCTCAAATGCCGCTCGATATACACAATTTGATAACATATTTTTTGACATGTGATTGACAAGATGAAACAGAAAAACAATTTATTACGCGAACTACGCCAGAAAAAAATATAGGGGATCCGTTTAATGCATTTTTGGTCAATAATGTTTCAGTATTGATTGGTGTTATGCACTATAATCCTGCCTTTTGTTGTGACTATAGCAAGTTTGTCTTAATACGAAAATTTTACAAAGAACCAAGAGCAAAGCTTACTCTTTTTGATTTAACAACAGATAAAGATGAACGTAAAATATTGTATGAGGTTGAACTTGAGTCAGCTAGTTATAGTGCGGTAGCAGTTTCTCGAGTTGCAAAAATGTTTGCAACTGTTGAAACAAGACCCATTAAAGATACACTCGGTAAACATAAGAAAAATAAAATTATACATACTTTAAAAATAAATAAGATTGGCAGCCAATTACAAAAAATAGATCATGTTCCTGGTCATATTGATACGGTTCTTGCGGCTGATTTTAACAAACAAGGAACGCATATTATTGTGCATGGCATGCTAAAAAAACAAGAAAATACGAATCTTAAACCATATTGGATTTATGCTCTTAAACCCAAAGTGGAAAAAAACAGTACAGTTAGACAGAGCGAGGTTGTTTCACAAACACCATTGCAAAAATATTTTCTAGAAAAAGGTGTGTGTAAGAACCTTCAAAAAAAGTCTTAACTTTATAATAAGTTGACTAGAAATAGTCATAATTTATATTAAGAAGAATAGGTTTTTAATAAAGAATTGGTATATGCGTACTATCAAGAAAATCATCAGTATTTTTTGTATTATATCAACAGTTTTTGTAGCTCAAGCGCAATCAGTTTTTATCCTTATCCATGGAACATGGGGAGCAGATTGTAGTTGGTATGTGCCCAAAGGCGATTTTTTTGATGCGCTTGAAGAAACCGTTTGCAAAAAAAATAGTGCGGTTGTTTCGTTCCGCTGGAGTGGTGGAGCTGGCCATGATGCGCGCGTAAAAGCAGCGCAGAGCCTTGTAAAACTTATTAGAACGTATCACCCTTCTGTTGCCATTTATTTAGTAGCGCATAGCCATGGTGGTAATGTTGCAACGCTCGCGTCTCATATGTTGACGCAAGAAGAAGACAACAAGCATCATATTCGTGCATTATTCACTCTGGGAACTCCAATTATGAGCAACTATTTTCCGAACATGAACACTATACATTATTTGTATAATTTGTTTTCATTTGAAGATATTATACAAACTGTTTTTGGTGTATCGTTGCGTGAATATCCTGAGCACAAACGCATAGCAAATTTACGAGTTTATATTAATGGAAAAGAGCCTGATCATGCCGGGTTGCATCATACGCTTATTGGCAAATGGCTGCCTTATCTGCATCAGCACTTTAAACAGCATTTACAAGATCAGGGTATTGTAGGATATATATCGGAGCCAAGCATAGTATATTTTGCTAGCGACAAGGCTCCAGAATATGTTTTTGATGTCAATAGAACTGCATTATTGGAAAGAGATCGTCAACTTTCAGTACTGATACTTGATTCTTTACGGAATTCTTTAGAAACTGGATCCAATATCCCGTTAACAAATCTGTAAGCGTCTTCCTCGGCGAAGCATTTTGCGAGTTCAATCGCTTCATTAATAATAATGCGAGCATCAGTTTCGGTATTTTTAAGTTCCCAAATTGCGAACAATAAAATAAGTTTGGTGCAAACACTTACTCGTTCAGAACGCCAGTTTGCTAAATACGGTTCGTAGGTTTTTTCAAGCTCATCGCGTGCAGTAACAATTGCATTCACAATGTTAGCGAGTTCTCCATCTAAGGGAATATTGAGATCAAATCCACGATTAAAGCTGTCTATGATAGATTCTACAGATTCTTCATAATTAAAAGCTTCTGCTGCATATAAAAAATGGAAAACAAGAGAACGAACATCACGCCGTGACAAATCATCGTATGATTTGGGAGCTTGTTGTTCGCTGTCTTGTTTAGTAATTTCTTCTGAAGATGAAAAGAGTGAGCACATAATCAAAGTCCCTTGACCCCATACTCCATTTCATTTCACACGGGGACACCGCGCAAGAGTAATGGAGAAAAACAGGATAGTTATAATTATTTTTTAACTCGTTCCATATACGATTTATCGCGTGTATCTATTTTGATCATATCGCCTTCATTCACAAACAAAGGAACCTGAATCACAAGGCCAGATTCTAAAGTTGCCGGTTTTGTTGCGCCACCTTGAGCGGTATCGCCTCTGACTCCTGGCATTGTTTCTTTAACTGCTATTTCCATGAACATAGGAGCAGTCACCGTTATTGGTTTGCCTTCAAAATTAAGCACGGTATATACTTCTTGTTCTTTAAGAAAATCGAGCACTTCTTCAATTTGTTCTTTATTGAATGAAACTTGATCAAAGGTTTTTTGATCCATAAAGTGATAGAGGCCACCATCAGCATAAAGAAACTGCATATCGTTGTATTCAAGGTCTGGTTGATCGAATTTTTCACCGGAACGGAAGGTATCTTCCCAGATAAGCCCGGTTATCATATTTCTCATTTTTGTTTTAACAAAAGCGCCGCCTTTTCCTGGTTTTACATGGTGATAGTCCAAAATCATGTATGGGGCGTTGTTATAAAGAATTTTCATGCCTTTTTTAAAATCTGTCGTAGCAATCACAGCATTTCCTTCATGGTTGACGGATTAGTTTAATTCCATGTTTTTAACCCAATCTTCACTTCATTCCAATTGGGTGCCCGTATGGAGAGAATCGGAATATGGGCTATAAGGACCCCATATAAGAGGTCCTATCTATCAGTATAAAAAAAGGCTGTAAAAAAGGCAAATGGCACCGCTGTAGGGCTATAATAGGTTAAAAATAAACTATTTGATGCAATATCGGCTCGGTGGTAGTCTAAAAGCCTAACCCTTTTATGCTTGGAATATAACATGGATGTGCCTACTATCAATTCACGTACTAGACCTATGGGATATGCTATGAATGTAAATAGTCCTGATCGAGAAATTTTTAACATTATTGAACGGGAAAAACAGCGTCAAGAAGAGACAATTAATCTTATTGCTTCAGAAAATTATGTTTCATCGGCAGTGATGGCTGCGACAGGGTCAGTACTGACCAATAAATATGCTGAAGGTTATCCTGGCAAACGGTACTATCCTGGTTGTGTGCAGGTTGATGAGGCGGAAGTTTTGGCAATAGAGCGTTGTAAAAAACTTTTTAATGCGCAGCATGCCAATGTGCAACCACATTCTGGTTCACAAGCAAATATGGCGGTTTATTTTTCATTGTTGCAGCCAGGTGATACCATTTTGGGTATGAGTTTAAGTTCTGGTGGCCATTTGACGCATGGGCATGGAGTAAACTTTTCTGGTACATTATTCAACAGTGTACAATACACAGTAAACCGCGAAACTGAATGTCTTGATTATGATGAAATTGAACGATTGGCGCAGCAACACAAACCAAAATTAATTATTTGTGGTGCATCAGCGTATTCGCGCATCATAGATTTTGAAAAACTGTCGCAGATTGCAAAAAGTGTTAACGCCCTGCTGCTTGCAGACATTGCGCATATTGCCGGTCTGGTGGCAACAGGATTACATCCAAGTCCTATTGATTGTGCCGATTTTGTAACAAGTACAACGCACAAAACATTGCGTGGTCCACGCGGTGGATTGATTATGAGTTCTGCTGAACATGCGTTGAAAATTGATCGTGCAATTATGCCGGGTATGCAAGGTGGCCCATTAATGAATACTATTGCAGCAAAAGCAGTTGCGTTCCACGAAGCGCTCCAACCATCGTTTGTGGAGTATCAGCAACAAATTATTAACAATGCTCGCGCAATAGCGAATGAATTTATTTCGCTCGGATATCGTATTGTTGCAGGTGGTACAGATAATCATTTATTTATTGTTGATTTAACTGCAAAAAATATCAGTGGATTAAAAGCTGATAACGCGCTTGAAAAAGCAGGAATAAATATAACGCGTAGCTGTATTCCGTTTGATACAAGAAAACCATGGGAAACAAGTGGTATTCGTGTTGGTAGCCCTGCTGTAACAACACGTGGTATGCAAGAACAACAGATGAAAGAAATAGTACATTTGATTGACGATGTAATTAAGCATCATGATAACGATGTAGTTTTGAGTGCGATAAAAGTTAAAGCACGAAACTTATGTGCGCAGTTTCCGATAAATTTGTAATGAATTTAGTTCAGAGGCAGCCATCTTTAAAGGCCTTACGTCTAAAAACGATGTTGACGCCACACTTTAAATAGTGCACTGAACATGCGCATTCCACCTCGTAGTGTTAATTTACTATCAGCTTGATCGTGCCACACGGTTGGTATTTCTTTAATGGTAAAGCCAGCTTTTTTGCATAAATAAAGCAGTTCTGCATCAAATGCCCATTGCGTAACGGTCAGTTGTGGCGTTATGCGTTCTATAACCGCCCTTTTGAATAATTTTGCACCACATTGCAGATCATAATATGTTAATCCAAACAGTAACCATACGTATGGTTCATAAATAATACGACTGCCCCAGCGTTTGTATGCGGGGCGTTCTGGAGTTATGTGTGCACCAGGCATATAGCGACTTGCAATGACACCGTCAACATCTGCAATGTTTGCTACAAGGTCGTAAAATGCTTGCGGAGCAGTTGCCATATCTGCATCAACAAATCCGATTAAATCATTGTCTCTGATTAAAGTGTCGACAAAGCCTGCTTTGATAGCTAAACCTTTTCCGGCTTGTTGCATATTGATGATAACAATGGTGTTTTCTGGCAGATCATTGCGTACTGCTTGTACAACGCCGATGGTGTTATCTTTGCAACCATTGAGTACGATGACAAGCTCAAAAAACAGATTGATTTGTTGTTGTTTTTCTGTAAAAAAGTGATGGTATGCGCGCATTGTTCTTTCAATGCGCTCTTCTTCGTTATATGCGGGAATAATAATACTTATTTTCATGGTATACTACTTATAATATAAATAATTTTAAGTTCGTTTCCTTCGACAGGCTCAGGACGAACGGGACTTGAATTTTATTAATATAAAGAAGTACCGAGTTGTTTTGATGGAGTTTAGTTTTATCTCCGTTCGTCCTGAGCCTGTCGAAGGAAACGAACTATTTATGAAATTCATTGTACCATCAAAACGAAGTTAGCAATAGATGATTATATTTAATTCGCATAAAACCATAGACATAGTAAAGCAATTTTTGCCTGATAATCCGGTTATTGTTGAAGCTGGTGCATTTGATGGTAATGATACTAAAAAAATGGCAAAACAATGGCCAAACGCGACAATTCATGCATTTGAACCATTGCCAGAAATTTATGATCGATTAGTTACAAATACAACCGAATTAAATAATGTTCATTATTATCGGTTGGCATTGAGCAGTAACAATGGAACTGAACTTTTTTATGTTTCAGAACGCTCTACTCGTCCGGGAGTTGCATCACAAGCTGGATCGCTACGTAAACCAAAACAACGATTGTCAAAATCCCCACTAATATTTCCTCGAACAACAATGGTGCAAACCGTTACCCTGGATACATGGGCGAACGAGAATGCAATACAAACAATTGATCTTATGTGGCTTGATACACAAGGTCATGAGCTTGCGATACTTCAAGCTGCACCAATAATGATCAAAAACATTACTATTATTTTAGCAGAGGTATCATTTATTGAAAGTTATGAAGGTCAACCACTGTATGAGGATATTGTTGCATGGATGACCAATCATGGGTTTGATCATATTGGGCGTGATTTTGAAGATACAAACACATCATTTTTTGGTAATGCGTTGTTTGTGAGAAAATAAATTTAAGCAATTGTTATATTTTGTGTTTTCCATCTTTCATCACTATCGGTTCGTGTTTTAACTTTTATGGTATCAATAACTTTTTTTCCTGGAGCAATTTCTTTGACGCTTTCTGGGTAAATAACAACTTTATTATTACCGAGTCGTTGAACAAAACGCGTAAAATTTGATCCCGGACGAATAAGACAATCAAAATCCATCATAGAAAAAAAATCTTCCAGAACATTTGCCTTGTGACTGTTGTCTTCTTTTCTATAATCGAACGTAATGCGAGGGTCGTTGAGTGCTCGTGTGAATTTTTTTGCTAATTTCGCTGGTTCTGGATGATCTGTAAATATATATACATACAGGTTGTCTGCAGGAAACATTGCAGCAAGGCGTTCTATTTGATCAATAAAAAATTCTTCGGGAACAAACCGTAATGGACAACGTTCTTTTTCTTCGGGAGTATCAGCGGCAAAAGTTCCACCATTTCGCACGTGTGCCGCAATTGATACGACTTCAGCAGGAATTTCAATTTTTTGTATTTCATAGCGAGGAGTAATGTTTTTTTTCAGCTCTATTAAAAAGCTTTGATCAAACCAATCAATCGTAACTTCAGTTTTCCAGCGGCAAATGTAGAGAGTGTTGTTATTTTTTGATAATACGTACGGAGGTTTTTTTATGAGTTGTACAATTTTGGAAAATTGTTGTCGACATTCTGCTGTGCACAATTCTTCATTTTCATGCAACATCAACTGGTCAGAATAAGGAAATGGCAAGCAAAGGAGTGGAATATCAAGCTCGCGTGAGAGCCATTTTGTTCTGCAATAAGATGCTAAATCGTCACCAAACCGTCCACCGTTTGGTTGCCATGTGATGGCGCAGGGTTTATTTTTAATAGACTGCTCTTGGCGATCATTCTGAACTTGTTCGTCGTCGCTAAAGCTGGGAATTGCATCCAATGAAGTTTCAGCGAAGTCCGATTGAGAGTGCTCTGATTCTTCTAACCCAATACTCACTTCATTCTGTAGTGGGTGCCCATCGGAAGAAGCTGAAGCAGAAAACGTAGGCAGTAATAGAGTTATCTGGATGATTGTTGTTGCCATGCACAATAAAAAAATATTTTTCATAAACGTCCTTTTTTTTGGGAACTATTTTTTTGTCTTCTTAGTGTTAAAGTAGTAATCAAGATAAAAAAACGCAATCACAAAAAAAGGAGTTATGGTGAAAAAATTATATGTTTTTTCTTGTATTGCTTTACTTTGTTACATAACGGAATCTTTTTCTCATGAAAAAATAAAGTTATATGCCTTATACACACCGTCGCATGAAGTACTGAAAGATGAATATTTTTTACCGTCTATACAAGATGACTTTGACATTGTTCTTGAGTTTTGTGAGCAAACATGTGCTACAGCAAAATTTATGAATGAAGGGTGGACAAAAACAACAATGCGTAAGGTTGACCTTATTATTCGTGCAATCGAAGAAAATTGGGGTAAAATTTTTATTTTTTCAGATGTTGATATTCAATTTTTTGCGCCTATTCAAGACACTATTCTTGCATTGATGGAAGGCAAGGATATTATCATGCAAAGGAATAATCCGAGTGGCGTTTTATGTACCGGTTTTTTTGCATGTCGTGGTAATGAAAAAACGTTACGATTGTGGAAAGATGTCAAAAAAACAATGCAAAAAAAATCATCTAACAGTGATCAAAATTCATTTAACCAATGCATCAAAAAAAAGAGCAAAAGAAATCCTTATGGATTAGTGTGGGACTATTTACCAGATAGTTTTTTTGGGGGAGGAACGCTCACTGGTTATGAATGGCGTCCTGGAATGTACCTACCAATACCAGAGGATATTAAGATGCATCACGCTAATTGGACTCCTGGAATCAGCAACAAAATAAAACAACTTAAATATGTTGCGAGAACAGTGCGCACAACAAAAGGGCTATCTAAAAGACAGCCTTAACGATTTCATCTTTTGGAAACAATCCTACACGTGCTGGCAGTGTTGGGATGAGGTGAATTGCTTTTAAAAAGGTATAAATGTTGTTAAAATCTAACCTTTTAGCCTCTTGGTAGAGAGTTGCTTTACGGCAGATGAAGGAGTCTTCTCCAATTGATATTCCTCTCCACCTGTCTAAACCCTGAGAAATTTTCCACGCACATATTGTGTCGGTAAGAGGGATAAATCTTGGTGTCCCTTGATGTGATGCATGTCTGTTGAGATAAAATCGATAGGCATATGTTTTTTCAAGCCAGAATATGTAATCAGAAAATGTTATATTTTCTACTATGGAACAAGCATCCGTTGTTACAAAAATATGATCATTTTTAGCAACGCTTAAATAATCCAGAAGACGATTTTTTAGACTCTTACTGCCGTTAGGTTCGTAAGGAACAAAGGTAACATTAAGAAATTGTTTTTTTATAAAGCGGCAGATTTTTTTGTTTTCTGTTGTACCATTAAAGAAGACATATACAGTACCTATTCCGGTAGCTTTGCTTTGAATTTCTTTTAAAATGGTTTCTATTTCAGTGAGATTGGATCGACACAAAAGAAATACATCAGCAGCTGCGTTTTCTAAGTTGGCGAATCTATTTTTTTTTGGTTGAAATAAGACAGAATAACAATTTTTTTTTCTAATTTCTCGTGCTGAAGCTGTCTGGATACGTCGATCAACCTTAAAACCAACAATTTCTGAATATAAATTTCTTATGTACAAAACTTCAGGAATAAATTTGATATGAGTGTGCGCCATTTCAACCATGGGAAAATACATAGCAACATCATTGCTTGCAGGATAAAAATCTCCTTCAAAGCCGTCTATGGTATCTGCTATTAAATCTTCCAACTTGACAAGTTTAAAGAGCCATGCCTTAAATGATCGTGGATGCATATAAACAAAACTGTAGTAACGATATGCTTGTTTTCGTTGAATGTGTTTGGGGATAGCGCGACAATAGCCCATTTCTTTGTGTCCCCATTGAATTGCTTGAGAAGCAGGAACGTTGCGATATTGACCATAGGTAAACCATACATTCTCATCTTCATAGACACTGTTGATATATGCAAGAACTTCTGAATGAGCTATTGAATCATCTCCATCAACCATAAAGACGATCTCATCATCGTTGCAATCATAAAGTGTTCGATACAGATTAAATAATTTACGATGACGTACTTCGTTTTTAATAAAGGTAATGCGGTTGGTAAGATTGTGGTCATCTATATACTTTTGAATCACTTCAGCATTGTTATCTGTTGAACAGTCATCAACTATAATAACTCTAAAGTTGTTATATTCCTGAGAAAAAATTGAATTAAGAGTGTTTTCGGACCATTTGTCATTGTTATATGAGCAAACAACAACTACAATTGGTCGTTCGATGGAGTTTTCTTTTAAAGGAGCTCCACTGATCAATTGTCCAATGCATAAAAAAAATGCAGCTATTACTCTTAAGTTCATTACGTTTTCCTTTTTTTATAACGATATTGTTGATAAATTACAAAAAAACAGCAACAAATTCTACAAAAAAATTTATTAATTGCAGTCCAATAGTAGCAATATATAGATAAATGGTTGCTGATATTATAAAACAACTTATACAATACAATAATGAAGATGCACTGGTGTTGTAATGAGGATTTGTAAAAAAGGAGTCTTTCATGTTTTCATCAATTATTCGTAGGAATTTTTTTCTTGGATTATTATTGTTACCGCCATTATTTCTTTCTGCACAAAGCGACAAGGTGATAACTATAGTTGGTACAGGATATGTGGGCCTTGTTTCAGGTGCTTGCCTTGCTGAAATTGGTAATTCAGTAATTTGTACGGATGTTGATACAAAAAAAATAGAATTATTACGCGACTATATTATGCCAATTTATGAACTGGGACTTGAAGACCTTGTAGAACGAAATGTTGAGGCAGGAAGATTAATGTTCACTGATGATGTTTCCCAGGCAATTGAAATGGGAGATATTATATTTATTGCGGTTGGAACACCTATGGGAGAAGATGGAAATGCCGATCTTTCTTACATTAATGCAGTTATTAAAACAATTGCTGATAGTCTTAATTCATACAAAATTATTGTCACTAAAAGTACGGTACCAGTAGGAACAGGAAAAAAAATACGAGCACAATTGGAAGAAAATTATGGCATAGATCCAAGTTTGTTTAGCATTGTTTCAAATCCTGAATTTTTGCGTGAGGGTCTTGCTGTTAATGATTTTCTCTACCCAGATCGTCTAATTATTGGAACTGATTCGGACAGTGCACTTATTGCATTGTGTGAAATATACGAGACATTAATTACTGGTGGGACTCCTTACGTCTTGACTGATGTGCAAACTGCGGAAATGATTAAATATGCCTCAAATGCATTTTTATCAGTAAAAATAAGTTATATAAATGAAGTTGCTAATCTTTGCGATGCAACCGATGCCGATGTAAAAACAGTTGCATATGCAATGGGGCTAGATCATCGTATTAGTCCTGCATTTCTTAATCCGGGCCCTGGTTTTGGCGGATCATGTTTTCCAAAAGATTCGCAAGCTATAGTGTATATTGCTCGTGAACATAACTTGCCGTTTCATACTGTTCAAGCAGCATTAGATGCAAATGTGGTGCAGCAGGGCAAGCCGGTTGAAAAATTGCAAGCACTTGTACAAAGAGAATTACATGAAGATCTTGCAGGAAAAACAATTGCTGTGTTGGGTCTTGCTTTTAAAGCAAATACTGATGATGTTCGTTATTCTCCTTCAATTAAAACAATTGAATTGTTGCTAGAACAGGGAGCAATTGTCAGAGCGTATGATCCAATTGCAATGAACAATATGAGTAAAATTTTTCCAGGATTAATGTACTGTACATCGCCATATGAAGCGGCAACAACTGCTGATGCTGTTGTTATTATGACCGATTGGGATGAGATTAAACAAATTGATTTTGTGCGGCTCAAAAAAGTAATGCGCAATGCTATCATTGTGGATGCACGTAATATTGTTAACCCGGAAACACTCAAACAACTTGGCTATGCATGTGATGCAATTGGACAGTCATATTTGTGTAAAAAACGCAATGAATATCTTCGTAAACTTGTTCCAATACATCTTCGTAAACGTGTACCATCAAGTAGGTTTCCGGGCAAAAGGGATCATTAAGATAGTATTAAAATAAAAGAAGGCTCTCTGGTTTTCCAGAGAGCCTTCTTTTATTTTATTGTTTAGAGTCTATCTCTAACAAATAAAGGTGCCTTAATCCAACATTGAACTACCCCTTTCCGCACATTTTTGAGGACAAAAACACTCAGGTCGAGCGGGGGAAGGGCAGAAGATTCTATAACGGAGTCTCTTGACCCGATCCTCACTTCGTTCCGTATTGGGTACCCATTGGAAAGAATTGAAAATGGGTTAAAACATGGGGTTATTTTAATCATTCCAACTGTTCGCTGAAAATTTGTTATCTATATTTCTAGATAAAGCAGGGCGATACTGTTTTGGCATCCAGCTTTTTGCCCACCAGTGTACTGCAAAAGCTCCTCGATGTACCCACGTAACTCTATTGTCTATTGTTTCGGAGCAACCAAGTGGGTAAAAATAAAATGCAGGAAACGCTATATCTTTGCTTCCATTTTTTCCAGCTACTGCATAAAACGATTTAGTAAAATGTACAGGGCCTGTTTTCTTTGGTGCGCCTTTGTGGTGCCAATCATACTTAATTGTTTCGATGCAATGTTGCAAGATAGGGTGTCCTGGTCGCGAACCAACAAGTGCAGCGCCAAGTTGTACGAATAATGTGTCAAGCGGTTGCAGTGCCGTGTAAAAATCGTACGTGTAGTGCAATTCATCTAGTGAGCGTAAACATTCATAATCCGTATCAATGTAGACACCGCCATAATTATACAGCAGCTCCCAGCGTAAAATATCAGATTTTACGCCATAATTATCCGTTGCATCATAAAATTGCTGATTGTATAGTTGGAGTTGTGCAACATCTTCGTCTGTCCATAGTTTATACATCCAGCCGCGATTTGTATGGTATTCTACCCACGATTGTTGTAGCGCTCTAAATTCTTCTGGTAACGGGCTTCCTAGCCAGATTTGGTGAATAATTTTAGGAATTCTAAGATCAGCTTCTGCTGTAAGATGTGCATATTGTTCATACAGATCTTCAAAAAATTCATACAAGGTGTTTCCAGGTATACCAACAATATGTGTTGTTACGTCATAAACATTAGGAAAGTTATTTTTTTTCATAGCATCATCGAATGGCATATATGGCCATTCTGCGTTTATATTGCATGAAAAAGACATTACAAATAAAAATACTAATGCGATCATTACAGCTCCTTTATAGTGATAAAATAATTGCATTACAGCATAGCAAAAAAACAAAAAAGTCTATCATTTTTTTATACTAGGTTGATACATTAAAAATAATTTAAAAAATGGGGAAGAAAAATATGAGAAGAAAAACATTATTGACTATTGTCTGCCTATTTTGCAATAATTTTTTGTATGGCATGGATGAAGTTCCTATTGCTATGGAAACTGGTAAGTTTAGGAACGAAATTTTGATTCTCTTGACCAGGCCCTACCGTGATGATTCTGCTTTGAAAACGATTGCTTCTTTATTGGATAAAGGAGTTGACCCGAACTTTAAGTTTTCAAAAACTCAAAAAACTCCATTGATGTTGGCTGTATCTCACAATGATACAGATCTTATGAAGCTACTTTTGGATAGAAATGCAAATGTTGCTTTGTGTGATCGTCAGAATAAACCTACACGAGATTTCAATATTATTTACGATGAACAAAAAATCGGTTCTCTTATTACGTATGCTGTCGACTATATGCTGCTAATAGAAACACATAACGCATTGCACAGAGATGAAGCGATTACACCGGAAGATGCTGAATTTTTTAATGCAGAGGCAAAAGAACTACGGACTGCTTTGATGATAGATAAATTCTTTGAAGACCAGGGAGTCAAGTCTTTGGTCGATTCTGATAAACATCCAATTGTTAAAATGTTGTGCAAAAGTCCAAAAGGTGTAAGAGCTACACAAATAAAAAGAATGATGAGAAGCGTGTTCAATAATGATGCTGATGCTATTGGAAAAGGGGCTTCTAAAGAAATAGTAGAGCTTTTGTGCGCTTGTGAGGAAAACAAGTAAAGTATTGGTTTATCTCCCTTTGAACTTATCTCAAAATATTGCAATACTGTATATTAAGAGGTATGACATACGTCATAAAGTTTACCCACACAATCATAGATATTTCTTTGTTGGGTTTCCCATGCGGTGCGTTCTTTGTAGCTTTATGCGAAGTAGGAAGTGAAATAGAGCATGGGGCTATGTGACATAAAGGGATAAAAAGATGAATTCACGCGAAATTCGAAATAAGTTTATACAGTTTTTTGCTAAAAATGGGCATGAACCAGTTGCTAGCTCGTCATTAATTCCAGCTCAGGATCCAACGCTTCTTTTTGCTAATGCAGGAATGAACCAATTTAAAGATTTATTCCTTGGTCTTGAAAAGCGTAGCTATAATCGCGCTGTGAGCATTCAAAAGTGTGTTCGCGCCGGTGGTAAACATAATGATTTAGATAATGTTGGTTTTACCAAGCGTCACCTTACTTTTTTTGAAATGATGGGTAACTTTTCTTTTGGTGATTATTTTAAAAAAGATGCTATTGCCTATGCATGGGACTTTTTAACAAAAGAAGTTAAGCTTGCCCCCGAAACCCTGTATGTTTCTATCTTTGAAACTGACGATGAAGCGTATGTAATTTGGAATTCCAATATTAATGTTCCCGCTGAACGCATTTATCGCTTGGGAGCAAAAGACAACTTCTGGCAAATGGGTGATGTGGGTCCGTGTGGACCATGTACTGAAATCTATGTTGATCGTGGGCCTCAGTATGGGCATGCCAATGTGGCTGATTGTGGGCCAGGCTGTGATTGTGATCGATTTTTGGAAGTATGGAATCTTGTATTTATGCAGTTTGATCGTCAGCAAGATGGTTCATTTAAACCTCTCAAACAAACTGGCGTGGATACTGGGATGGGTCTTGAAAGAATATGCAGTGTGGTACAAGATAAAGAATCTGTGTACAATACTGATCTTTTTGCACCGATTTTAGCAAAAATAGAAGAACTTACAGGCGTTATCTATAATAAGCAAAATGCCGAAAATAAGGCAGCTTTCCATGTGATTGCTGATCATATTCGTTCTTCAACAATGATTATTGCTGATGGTTGCGCACCAACAAATGATGGTCGTGGATATGTTTTACGTAAAATTATTCGTCGTGCGGCTTTGTTTGTACAAAAATTAACTGATAAAAATATTTTCCCTGAACTTTCGCGTGTTGTTGTGCAAGACTTTGGTGATATTTATCCTGAAGTTCTGACCAATAAAGAGCTTATTTATACTATTTTAAAAAGTGAAATAGACAAATTCTCTGTCAATCTTGTGCGTGGCAAAATTATTTTAGATAGTTATTTTACAGAATCAAAAGACACCAAAATTATCACAGGGCAACAAGCATTTAAGTTGTATGATACGTACGGCTTTCCGATTGAATTAATTGGTGCTGCAGTGCGTGAAAAAGGCTACTCAGTTGATATGAGTGGCTTTGATGCTGAAATGGAAAAGCAACAAAATCAATCAGGAAAAAAAGTTATTGATGAACTTTCCCAGCTTGAAGTAGACGTAGCAACAGAATTTACTGGATACAAAGAGCTAGAAACACAATCTGAAGTTGCAGCTCTTGTTGTTGATGCACAACTGGTCACGAGTGTTTCTGTAGGGCAGACTGCTTATGTGATTACAAAACAATCACCATTCTTTATTGTCGGTGGCGGACAGGTTCCAGATCAAGGGTGGCTTACCATTAATGGCATAGAGATACCAATTACAGAAGTACGCTTTATTGGCAACGCTATTGCTGCACACATAGTAGCTCCAACTCTTATTACTATCGGCGATGAAGTAACATCGCATGTGGATAAAACATGGCGTACAAACGCAATGAAAAATCATACAGCTACTCATTTGTTGCAAGCAGCGTTGATTGAAATTTTTGGTAAACAAATTCAACAGTCAGGATCGTTAGTTCATCCTGATTATTTACGTTTTGATTTTACATACCATCAGCAACTTTCTGCTGATGATATCAAACGTGTTGAAGATTTGATTAATGAAAAAATTCGTGAAAACATTGCTGTCAATATTGAATATTGCAGTTTAAAAGATGCGCAGAAGAAGGGTGCATTGGCATTTTTTGGTGAAAAATATAAACCAGAAAGTGTGCGTATGGTGCAAGTTTCTGATTTTTCTGTTGAACTGTGTGGTGGAACACACGTGCATGCAACGGGCGATATTGGAACATTCAAAATTACTGAAAGTACGGCTCTTTCTGCAGGTCATCGTCGCATTTTTGCAGTCACTGGTCCTGGAGCAATTGATTTATTCCAAGAAACATTCAATGCAATAAAAACATTGAGTCAAGATTATAAAGTCAAACGCGAAGAAGTACTTGATGTAGTGAGCAAACAAAAAGAACAACTGAGATTAGCACAGAACGAAATTAAACAACTACGGCAACAGCTTGTTTCTTCACAAATTCCTGTGTGGCTAGAATCCGTTGAAATGGTAAAAAATGTACCGTTTTTATGTGTTAATATTCCTGGCGCATCGGTAGAAGATATGCGTATGATTGCAACAACACTTGATCAAAAAAAACCAGGATTTTATTTTATTAGCAGTTCTGCTGATCATCAAACAACATTCTATGCTGCGGTATCGCAATCATTTGCTCATGCAGTTGATATGAAACAATTTGGTTCATGGCTACAAACACAGGGACTGCGTGGTGGTGGATCAAAGAACAGCATTCAAGGCGGTGGTGAAAAATATAATCCACAACTTGGTGTTGCAATTAAGCAATGGATGCAAGGAAAATAAAAACATCAATCTAAAAAAAAGGATGATAGGAAGGATATTGATGAAGAGAATAATGTTGTTTGTGATGTGGGCGGGTTCATGTTGTGCTGCAGAGATAGTTCCGCAAATGCCAGTTTTACTTGCAATGGTTGCAAATGTGGGAAATAATCCTGTACTTGCTCATAAGCAAAAAAAACCAAAATTAAGTTCGAAGCCGCGTAAACAACCAAAACAAAAGAATCAAAAGCGTTTTCAACCAGGTCAGGAAAAATTCCACAAGACCAAGTATCGTTAACAACAAAAAAAGGTAGATTTAATCTACCTTTTTTTGTTGTCTTGTATTTTAATAATTTATAACAGGGCTTCAATCATATCCACTGCTGTGTCAATAATTGGTTCAACGACTTCAGTTTTAGAGAAATTACTCAGCACATAATTTGGCACATCTTCTTTGTTTTCTGGACGACCAATTCCAACTCGCAAACGATGAAAATCAGCACCACACGCCTCCATAATTGAACGTAATCCATTATGTCCACGGTGACTACCGCCAGTTCTTGTTTCTACTTTACCAAATGGTTTTTCAAGCTCATCGTGTACAACAAGAATGTTTTCTGCTTTAATTCCTTGTTTTGATAAAGAAGGAATTATTTTACCAGAACTGTTCATAAATGTTTGTGGTTTGATGAGCGTAATTTTATGACCATTAATTTCTACATCAGCTATTTCTTTGTCGGCTTTTGTTTGCCAGGATGCGTTGTATTTATCTGCTAACGCGTCAAGAACTAGAAAGCCAATATTATGTCTGTTGTTGTGATATTTTGTGCCTGGATTTCCCAGGCCTATGATTACTTTTATATTCATGAATGTTTTTATTATTTAAGGTTTTTTAGCCAAAAAATCAACGGATGCTGTTCTAATTTTATTGTACCATCTACTTGATGTGTCTGCCAACTGGCATACGTTATTAATGCTGACTTTTTATAATTGAGGCTATTCCATAAAGGCACAAGAGATTTATGATCACGAGGTTTAAGTGGGTGATTCTCATGATGTTCAGTAATAAAACAGCATGCGGTATATCCTTTTTGTTGAGCATAGTTTTCGATTGCATCAAAAAGTTGTGGAGCTAAATATTTGCCGCGATGTTCTGGTAAAATAATGATATCGGCACAATAATAATAGTTTTCTATATTCAAATCTACGCCTTTAAAAAGATCAGCGACAGAGTTTTCAAAGTGTACGCTGTAGTGAATGAGATCTGAACCACAAAGAAAACCAACAGGATTTTCATTGTAATAGGCAATGGCAAGAGCGCTATTATTGTGTTGCGCATATTTTTCTAGATTATCCATTTCTTCTGCTATGTTTCCATCATAAAGATAGGGATAATTACGAAAGATGTTTACGCGTAATTGTGCAACGAATGGAAGAAGTGTTTTGAGTTCATCTTGTGTCAGAACTTTAATACTATAGGGATTAGGATTTTCGCATGGAATTATGTTTGTGATGGTGAGCAGTGTAATGGTTAAGAGAAATTTTTTCATCGAGATTCCTTTTTTTTCTTTAACCCTTCGATACACCCCTTAGGGGTACTCAGGGCGAGCGGATGGGAACAATTGTGCCATAAGAGCTTATCCGAAAATTCAAAATTATCTAAAATTTTTAATTTTATCCCTGCGTTCGTCAGCTTAACCCATTTCCAGTTCCTTCCAATGGGTACCCAATTGAAAGGAAGTGAAGATTGGGTTAAAAATGAT